>NZ_JAVKEW010000071.1:0-29588 GCF_040226375.1 Coleofasciculus sp. G2-EDA-02
GGGAATTATAACACCGTACCAGGGAACCATAACACCGTACCAGGGAACCATAACACCGTACCAGGGAACCATAACACCGTACCAGGGAACCATAACACCGTACCAGGGAACCATAACACCGTACCAGGGAACCCTTTGTTACCGCTTTAACTCAATTACTCGATCGCGGTTTGCCGAAGTCTGAATCGGTTAATCACCAGTTTTTCCAGTTCAATCCAAACAAACATTAAAGCACTGAAACCAAAACAAACCAAAAGTTCTTGAGGGCTTAACCAGTGAGTGCCAAAGAAATCCCGCAGGGGAGCCACATAAATTAGCATTAATTGTAATGCAGTGGTCAAGGTAACAGCACTCATAACGTAAGGATTGGAGAAGGGATTGAGTTGCACGGTTAACTGAGTATGGGAACGAATCGCGATCGCATGTCCCATCTGGGCTAAACATAGGGTGGTAAATACCATCGTCTTCCACCGATCTGGATCTCCCGATACCTGGGCGTAGTTATATGCCCAGACCATGAGTATGATGGTCAATATGGCAAAGATAATCCCAATCCGCACCATATAAAGCCCCAACCCACGGGCAAAAATACTCTCGCGAGGATTGTAGGGCGGGCGCTGCATCACGTTGGGTTCGGCGGGTTCCATGGCTAGGGCGAGAGCGGGTAATCCGTCGGTGACAAGGTTCATCCACAGAATTTGTAGGGGGGAAAGGGGCACACCACCCAAGCCAATTAACGGCGCCGCTGCAATGGTAAGCACTTCCCCGATGTTGCTTCCCAGAATATATTTAATGAAGCGGCGAATATTCGTATAAACCACTCGACCTTCTTCCACAGCATGGACGATGGTGGCAAAATTGTCATCCAGCAGAATCATATCGCTGGCTTCTTTACTCACATCGGTGCCCGTAATGCCCATCGCTACGCCAATATCAGCTTGCTTAAGGGCGGGGGCGTCATTAACTCCATCCCCCGTCATTGCTACAAATTCACCTTGGCTTTGCAACGCTTGGACGATTCGCAGTTTGTGTTCCGGGGACACACGGGCGTAAATACTGATATGGTTAACCTGTTGCTCTAATTCGGCTTGAGAGAGTTTTTGCAAGTCTTGACCGGTGAGGACTAAATCCCCGTCTTTAGCAATTCCCAGATCAGTTGCGATCGCTCGCGCCGTTAACTGATGATCTCCTGTAATCATCACCGGGCGAATTCCCGCCTCCCGACATTGAGCCACAGCCTCCCGCACCTCTGAACGCGGCGCATCCAGCATTCCCACTAATCCCAGCCAGATTAATCCTTGCTCGCTCTCTTCCCAAGAACCTTCCGGGGGTATGTCTGGCAAGAGCTTATAGGCAAATCCCAATACCCGCAATCCTTTGCCTGCCATCTGGTTATTTTGTTCCAGAATCTGCTCCCGTTGCTGCGGAGTTAGTTCACCCTCCTGAATCCGGGTGCAACGCTCTAAAATTAACTCCGGTGAGCCTTTGGTAAACATGATGTAGGATGTAACCTCTTGCCCATTCTCCATCTGGCAAATCACACTCATGCGCTTGCGTTCAGAGGAAAAGGGAAACTCGGCTACCCGGGGCAACTGTTGACGCAAGGACTCTTCAAAAAAACCTGCCTTACCAGCCAAGGATAGCAACGCCCCCTCGGTTGGATCGCCCAAAATCGTCCATTCCTGCTTTTCCTGCTGCAATCGGGCATCGTTACAAATTACACAAGCGGTTAACAGGGTTTGCAAGTCGGGATAGTCTTGAACGGTGATGGCTGACTCCTGAATCCGGAATTCTCCAATCGGTGCATACCCTTCACCTGTCACCGCAACGGTATCCCCAAGGGTGTGAACGAACTGGACAACCATTTTATTTTGGGTGAGGGTACCGGTTTTGTCAGAGCAAATCGTCGTCACAGAACCCAGGGTTTCCACCGCAGGTAGCTTACGAATCAGGGCGTGGCGGCGCACCATCCGCTGGGTGCCGAGGGCTAGGGTAACGGTAACCACAGCAGGCAACCCTTCCGGGACGACTGCCACTGCCATACTTAAGGATACTTCTAAGAGTTCTTCAAACAGTCCCAATCCCCGGTTCAGGATACCCCCGACGACAACCAGCGCTACCAAGATTAGGGAACCACTTACTAAAACATTTCCCAACTGAGACATCCGCTGCTGTAGCGGCGTGGGTTCTGTTTCCACCGATTGCAGCATTGTGGCAATTCGCCCTAATTCCGTCTGCATCCCGGTGTTGGTAACCAGTACCTTTGCCCGCCCCTGAATCACTTCGGTTCCCTGAAATACCAAGGTTACGCGATCGCCTAAGGGGGCGTCTTCACTCAGTTGCACGTCCGGTTGCTTGTGTACCGCCTCGGCTTCCCCAGTTAGGGCAGATTCCCGGATTTGCAGGTTTTGGGCTTCAATCAGACGACCATCAGCCGAGACTTGTACTCCCGCTTCTAATAGCATGACATCCCCCGGCACCAATTCCTTACCGGAAATTTCCATCAGTTTCCCATCTCGCAGCACCCGTACTTTAGGGGAAGAAAGGCGTTTGAGGGCGGCGAGGGCTTTTTCAGCACGGCTTTCTTGGAGATAGCCTAACAGACCATTTAAAATCACGATCGCAAAAATCGCGATCGCGTCTTTGGGAAACACCCCATTTCCTAAATCCAGTATCCCTGACACGATGGCTACGGCAATCAGCATCACTAACATGATATTCGTGAACTGATCCCATAAGATTGCCAGGGGACTACGCCCCAAGTTTTCTGTTAATTCATTTAACCCATACTGCTGCTGCCTCTGGGCAATTTGTGCGGGGGTTAAACCCCTTTCTGTGTCACTTTTTAGACGTTCTAGTGCCTGCTCAATGTCCAGGGTATGCCAGGGTTGAGTGGTATCAGAAACAGAACTCGACGATACAGATGATGATGGAGTAAATGACATAGTTTGCGGTAATTGTGCTAAAGGAAAAAACGTTTATGGAGAAACTCAATGTAGGGTGGGCAATGCCCACCTACCACTTATGGGGTTTCAACTCATTGCCCTTATTTGAGCAACTATTTTTTTAAAAGAAAATGGGAATTACATGAGAACTTTGCCAGAGTGCATAAGCAATAAAAACAAACACTAGAGTCACTAGAACAGTTAGTCCGTAGCCCACACACATCAGCAAGCCATCTTCTTCTAAGGTAGCAACAACCAATAACAAAATCGCGGCGGTTGGCATCGGATTCGTGAAAGGAAACGGTAACATCAGTAGCACGCTTAGCCAAGTCATACAAAACCCATTCCAGCGCCAAATTTTAGGACTTTCCGCTACCTTTAGCCAACGAGGACGCACAATTTTTTCCAGCACCCTCATCACTCGCTTCAAATTTTTTAGCAGTTTTAAACTCAGGCTAGGGGGAAATCGAAAGTTGGCAACTTTTCTAGGTAACCACGGTTTTCTCCGTCCTAAAGCCATTTGCACGGATAACACTAAGCAGCCTAATCCTAATATACTTGATGCTCCGGGAGGCATGGGAAACAAAAAGGGTAAAACTAATAAGCCAATCACCAAGCTGAATCCTCGCTCAGAAGTTTCTGTGAGAATATCTCTTAGCGTTAGGGGTTGATGTGTTAATCGGCTGAGTAGGGACTCAATGTCTTGAGTAAATTTTAGGTGCATTTGTCATTCGTCTTATGTCTTTTGTCTTATGTTATTTGTCAGGGTCTAAGAACTATTTATATAACTTAATCGAGTTGGGTTTATTTCCACCAATCTATTTATAAAAGGGGACAAAGTAGAGCCAATAACTGTAGCCACATCATTTAAATGGGTATAAATTGACAATTTATTGAGTCGGTGCTATACCATACAACCAAATAATCAGCAGTGGCGTGATTACCGTCAGCAGCAAATTGAGAGGCGCCCCAATTCGAGTGAAATCAAGAAACTTATAGCCACCAGGTCCATAAACCATTGTATTCGTCTGGTAGCCAATTGGAGTCAGGTAGCTGTTAGAAGCGGCAAAGGTGACAGCAAACATAAAGGCAAGGGGATTGAGTTCCAGAGTTGTGGCAACATTAGCGGCAACGGGTATCATGAGAATTACGGCGGCATTATTAGAGAGGAGTTCGGTTAAAATAGACGTCGCTAAGTAGAAAAACATTAAAAGCCAATAGCCAGAAAGATTCCCACCTATGGCAACTAAATGACTCGCTAACCATTCCGTTGCTCCCGATTTATCCATAGCAATGCCCAAGGGAAAAAGTCCAGCTAAAAGGAAAATAATATCCCAGCGCACAGCGCTATAAATCTCTCCCGGTTTCAGACAACCTGTTACAATCATCAAAATAACTCCCGCTAATGCTGTCACTAAAATTGGCATCCAATCAAAGGCAGCAATAACCACAACACCCAGCACAATCGCCAGAGCAATTCCTGCCTTGTCTTGTCGGAGTGTTTCGGTGTCTCGCTGTTCAATTACCAATACATCGCGACTGGTTTGTAATCCGATTAAACTTTGCTTAGGTCCTTGTACCAAAAGCAAATCACCAAACCGTAAGGGGATTTTACCAATTCGTTCTCGCCGCAGTTCCTCTCCTCGCCGAATTGCTAATGCAGTAACATTATAGCGTTGGCGAAACCGTAACTCTTTCAGGGTAGAACCGATGAGATTAGCGTTCGATAAAATTAAGACTTCCGCCACGCCTTCTTCCGCTGAACTGAGTTCTGTTTCCCCTAGGGTTTTCTGCCCAAACTGAACCTCTGGAAGAATATCCAGTCCCCGTTTGGTTCTAATTTTTAATAAATCGTCTCGACTACCCCGCACGAGTAAAATATCACCGACGGCTAAGATTTTATCCGCCAAGGGTTGAGGAAAATGGATATCATTACGAATGATTTCTAGTACATCTAAATCGAACGTCCGCTGAATTTTACTAGAACGTAGCGTTTGTCCCACTAAACTTGATCGCGGGGTGATCACAACTTCGCTAACATAATCATTAAGACCATAGTCTTGGGCAACTAAATCGCTGGTAGACGGTTTGCGATCGGGCAGAAGTCGGGGTGCGGCGAGAGTCAGGTAGATTAATCCGACAATAAAGGTAATAATACCCAAGGGGGTAAACTGAAATAATCCAAATTCGCCATACCCCAATTCCTTAGATATACCACTTGCCACAATATTGGTGGAGGTGCCAATTAAGGTAATCATCCCCCCTAAAACTGTGGCATAAGATAGGGGAATGAGCAGTTTAGAGACAGAGATGTTCTGCTTTTTACCCCAATCTTCCACAATGGGTAAAAAGACAGCGACAACCGCCGTATTGTTAATAAAGGCAGTAATCGAACCGACAATCGCCCCCATGACAAAAATTTGTTGTCTGGGATTCTTTCCGCCCCATTTAATCAGCACGTCTCTAACCACTTGAATCACACCGGTGCGTCCAATTCCCTCACTCAGAATAAACATTGCCATTACTGTAATGGTAGCAGAGTTACTAAAGCCAGAGATTCCTTCTTCTGGGGTAACTAATTCCAAAAGCATCAAGACAACGGCAATAAGCAGGGCGGTGATATCAACGGGAAGCCATTCAGCAATAAACGCAATTAAAGCGAGGATTAAAATGCCAAGGGTGAGGGCAATTTGCATAGATTATTTAATAATTTTTCAGATAAAAATTTTGAATTCAGTAAAATGTCGAATGACGCTCCCCACCGTTAACTTTAATGAAAGTCCGACTACTTCGTTCCATTCACCAAAGTGCTGGAGACGGCAAAAGCAAGGATTGGTTTATTTTGTACTATCGCTTCACCCAGGAAGCAGAGTAGGTTTTAAGTCCAAAGTCCAGTTATTAAGCATTTTTGAATCGCGGCAACCCTTGATACATCGTAGGGTGGGCATTGCCCACCAGAATACGAGAAGGTAGCGGCAAACTCCTAAGCGGATAACGTCCAAAAACCCATACAGGTTTGGCTTTTTGCCACTTAGAACAAGCTACCACCGCGATAACGGCAGCTAAATTAAACTGAAATAACATCTGGAATGCCTCTGACTCTCTGTAGGTACAACGAATTAGAGTAGTACCAGCTCCTGAAACTGACGAGATCAATACATTACACAGAATGCTGATTCTTCAGTCTCCTCCCAATGCCTACGGAGTTAGCTGACGGGCTAGGACTGAGAGTTGTCCCTCTCAACTCAGCGTTCGAGTGTGAGATACGCCCCAAAAGTTGGTTCCCCCGCTCCAGCTTCACCGTGCTTGTGAAACAGGTTTCTCAGTGAAGTTCTGGATTAAGCTGACTTACTCGACTTAACCTATGATCATATTGCTGCTGGAAAAAAAAGTCAATACTGTGTCTCTACAACGTAAAAAAATTTCAGATGTGTTGGGACTTACCAGAAAAAGCGAATCGTAATATATAAAGCTGCCGTTATTAGTTGTATCACCATTACAGGTACGCCGTAACGTAAAAAGGTTTTAAAAGAAATCCGGCGTCCATGGAGTTCAGAAATACCCGCCGCCACGATATTGGAAGAGGCACCAACGAGTGTGCCATTCCCTCCCAAGGTAGCACCAAACATCATGGCATAGAAAAGGGGTAGTACTTCTGGGGGAAATTGACCCTCAAAGGTGGGAGATAGGACATCTGCTCCCACAGAACCCACATTAACCAGGTACTGTTTAAGCAGTGGCACCATTGCCACTACTAGAGGAATATTGGGAACAACACTGGAGAGTAAACCAACCAAGAAAAGTAGTAAGAGTGAACCGAGGAAAATATTTTGTCCCAATAGTACGGCGAGTAGCCGGGACAACCCGCTGACGATACCCGTTTTTTCTAGTCCACCAATGATCACGAAAATAGACATAAAAAAGAGTAAGGTACTCCAGTCTACATCCCGTAAGATGTTGTTAACAGTATCAATCTTGCTATGGTGAGCCAACAGTAACGCTAACGCCGCTCCCATCAAAGCGACAGCCGCTGGGGAAATTGGAATAGGCAGTGAGTCTCCTACAACAAAAAACACCAGCACAAAAGCCATGATAAACCCCCCAGCGATTAAAACTCTAGGATGCTGAATTTTAGGGTGGGGCAGTTGATTCAAATTATCTAGCTTTTTATGCCAAGTTTTTGGGAATAAGAAGGGCAGCATAACGACAATCACAGCAATGGCAATTCCTCCACCTAAACTCAACTGACTTAAGTAGTCTATAAAGCTGATATTGACGGCATCTCCTACAATAAATGTTGCTGGATCACCGACAAGTGTGAGTAATCCAGCACTATTAGCCACCAGCACCATTAAAATGAGTAATGGCACGAAGTTTACCCCAATGTCCTGTGCTAATGGTGGCAGTAAAGGGGCTAATAACATTACCGTTGTCGCATTTGGCAATACCGCACAAATAGGGGTAGTAATAGCGACAATCCCCAGCAGAAGTCGCTTTCCTTCTCCTCTCGCTAATACGACCATTTGTGTGGCTAAGTAGTCAAATAGTTTAGTCGGTTCAAATGCCCGTACCAGAACCATTACGCCAAAGAATAAAGCCAGGGTTGCATAACTCTGACTGATGTAGCCAACAGCTTCGTTCAGCGTCATAACGTGGACAAAAATTAGCAGTAATGCCCCCAAAAAAGCCGCGATTGTTAGGTGCATCCATTCAGTCATAATTAAGATAATGACACCGGCAAAGGTTGAAAATGCAATAATCTGAGACCAGGTTTCCATAAATTCCCTCATGATTGAAGTGGATAAGGGGAAGATGTTCAATGAAAAAAGCAAAGGATAAAGGGGGTAACCCAAGCAGATTGGATAAAAAAAATCCACCCAATTCCTAGATCGTAAATCGAGTTATAGGGGTTTACAGAGACGTTGCATGCAACGTCTCTACTGGGTTACTGATGTTTTAGAAGAGCGGTGTCATCGCGTCAACCTATACCAATTCCACCCGCAACAAATGACCGCAAAGCTAAACTGAAACGACATGGCAACGCCTCAACTTCAAAAAGCAGGTACAAAAAAACTGAGCAGTACCAGCGCCTGAAACTGATGAGATCGAGACATTCCTAAAAATGCTGATTCTTCAGTCTCCTCTCAATGCCTACGGAGTTAGCTGACGGGCTAGGACTGAGAGTTGTCCCTCTCGACTCGGGTTTCGAGTCTGAGATATGCCCCACAATTTGGTTCCCCCGCTCCAGTTTTCACTTTGTTACTCAAATCGGTTTCTCAGTGAAGGACTGGATTAAGCTGACTTACTCTAGCTAAGCATCAATGATAACATAATGGGGTGACATCCTACTCCCCCTAACCCAACTTTTTATTCACAACTTCTACCGGAGCGCACTCAGGTAGGATCAATCACGAAAATTTAACTTCTACCACTAGATCGTTAAAGTCCTTGTCACCGCCCCCGAAGAGGTCTTCAAAGCCAAAGATATTATCCCCGAAAAGGCGAACATGGTCTCGACCATCGGGATTGGCTTGTCCAAAGGCAAAATAAGCAAAACTATCGCCACTTGCTTGGTTATCAGGGTTGTGCGCGAGAAACTCTTCTACCGTTCCATCGGCAATTATAAAAGGTGCCAGTAAAGCACCACCGGGTAGTCCTTCGTTTAAATTAACCTGTTGTGCGATCGCAGCCGCCGCATAACCTGCTTCATTGTCAGAGATGACTTAGAAGATTGTACTGGGTATTGTGATAAGACTATGAATTTTTAAGAACTAATATATTAAGGTTTTGATGCACTAGAGGCGTACTCCCTCTCTATCCTCTAAGATTAAATTTATTTGCTCCATTTCACGCTCAAGAGTAGTAGAGGTGGTCATGAGTACCCGGCGGCATATCTCAAAAAAAGTGTCCTTTGATGCCTCGTTTAGTCCTGTAACTAATCCGTTACAAACCCGTGGGTTTGGTAAGGGTATTCAAGCCAGACGTGCAGCGTTACCGACAACTAATCTGTTGCAAACACGTCCGTTTGGTTCCTCTGCTATGACATCACCTGAACAGCCGGATACCCGCTCGATTGAAGCACAGCAGTCAGACGCTGCTAATTTTGGTTATAACGGGGCTAACATTCCAATTCATGCACCTGTGACACCGCCCCTACTGATACCCATTCAGAAAAAGGAAGGGGAGTTAGGGTCATGGTATCAGCCACCGATGCCGATAATTGCGCCGATGTTAAATCCGTTGAATCGAATCCAGACTCAACCCTTCCCTCCAGCTCAAACCTCTGAATCTAAACCAGAAGGGAACGCCACCTTAGAACGATCAACCTCTGGGGAAACAATTCAGCGTTTGTGTTCAGAATTTGACAATCCCCGCCCTATAAGAGCGAGGATTCTTCCGTCGCAGGGATTCCAGTGAATTTACCCTCAGAAAGCATCTTGACCGTGTGTCCCACGGCTGCAAGCCCACGAATGCAGACTACTTGGGCGGCTGCAACATCTCTATCGGTTGTATAGCCGCAATGATCGCATGAATGAATGCGCTGGGATAGTAGCTTTTTGCCCGTTTCCGTTAGGCAGTTGGGGCATATCTGGCTTGTTTTCCTAGCGTCGGTTTTGAGGAAGAATACACCACGCTTAAAGCAGCATTGCTCTAATATTTGCAAAAACTGACCCCAACCAGCGTCTAGGCAATGCTTACCCAGCATCCCTTTAGCTAGCGCCTTAAGGTTGAGGCTTTCAGCAAATATCATACCCGCCCAGTCGCACAGGTTATGGGCTAGCTCCCAGTGGTAATTTTTTCTAATATTGGCTATCCGTTCATGCAATCGGCTTACTTTGGCTTGTGCCTTTTTTCGGTTGTTACTTCCTAAGCGCTTTTTGGCTACTCGTTTTTGCAGCAATTTAAGCTTGCTTTCAAGTTTTCTAAAAGGCTTGGGGTTAGGAAATAATCTTCCGTTAGACACAGCGACAAAATGACTAATCCCTACATCTATCCCTATTGCTTCCCCGTGGGGTGCTGGCTGAGGCACGTCTAAATCCCATTGGAGGGTTAACATGACATACCAGCCAGATGCACGTTTAACCACACGGGCTTGCTTGATGGTTGCGCCTTCTGGGATTGGGCGCGATTGGTTAAATTTAACTAACCCAATCTTGGGTAGCTTAACCGCGTTCCCTTGAATGGGGCTTTTCCCTAATTGGGGAAAGACAAATGACCGCATTGCCCCAACTTTCTTAAACCGTGGGAACCCATGCCCATTTTCCCACATACTGACAAACGCTTTTTCTAGACGCTTAAGTGTCTGCTGTAGCACATGAACTTGGACGGCTTTAAGTGCCGGAATGTTAGCCCGTGCAACGGTTAAACCGCGACATTGACTCGCGTATGTAGGGCGTTTAGTATCAGCCGGGATGATGTATTCGGATCGGAGTGAGCAAGCGTTAATTTGACAGCTACGGGACTTAAACCAGTCTTTACGCTCACAAAGGGCATAATTATAAACTTTGCGGCATTGTTCTAGCCATTCCTCAAAAATGGCTACTTGATTTTTGGTTGGCTTAAGCTTGAATTCGTAGGTTAGATTAAACACTTTGCATCACCTCCTGACACCATTATACAACTTTTTGACAAAATAGCAGGACGATTTTTCAAAATAAAAAGCCGCCCTATAAGGACGGGGCTTGTATCCCAAATTTTCGGTCAGAAGAGAATAACTCAACATTGCAAACTAAATTAGTTGGAGATGTCGCGATCGCAACCCCCTCGATTATGGTGCAAAGAGACGCCAATGCCTGTCCCGTACCCCCCAAGAAAGTACCACCCCAAACCAAGAAACCACCCAAACCCGCATCCAAGGATGTGAAAACAGAATGTCTTGGCGGCGAGTGTCACTCCTTAATCGTTGATGATGGGGGTAAAGGCGAGATCATCCAGCCACAGGTTGTCCTCAATCCAACGGGGAAATCTAGCCACGATTTGTTCAAAGAATTATTCACACCACCCGATCAGCTTAATGGGCTACCGATGATGAGCCTCTCGGAATTGATTAAAGACTTAGTGCGACCTAGTATTAAGGATAAAGTCCAAGGGGCTGTTTTAGCTAACGCCAAGAGTTTTGATGATTTTCTCATCCTGCGGGGAAGTTTACCAGATATTATTAATGGGTTAAATACCTTAGAACAGGGGGTCAATGACTCCAGCCTAGATGATGTCTTTTTGAAGAAAGACGAGATTCCCGGTGTCCCCGATGAGCGCTTCTTGGTGAAGGATCGAATTAATGCCTTGAGAACCCTTTGTGAAGCTCAAAACGATAACCCCAATACCGCCACTGACGCCAAAGCCAGCGATCGCCAGCGGGTGGTTGCGATCGCGATGTCTCAGGTGGGAACGGTATTTGGAGATGTCGCTGAAGCGGTTCAACCCGATTCACCCCAAGAGGGCAAAGTCAGAGTTGGATACCAGCGAATTGCTGAATATTTTGCCACAGCTTTGGGTGATCCCTCTTATTTAGATCCCTCTAGCCCTAACCACAAGCAGGTTAAGCATAAAATCGCCGGGAATGTATATGAGGGCAAAGATGCGACAGGAAAGACAAAAACCAGACATACGAACGATATTCTACCGGAATGGTGTGGGATTTTTGTCCTGTGGGCGTTCAAGAGTGCTGGATTTGGGGTTGGCGTCTGGGAATACGGTACATCGATTCCTCATATTGCCGGCTTTAAGCCAGTAGCGAAAACTGAGGTGAAACCTGGAGATGTGGGGATGGTAACTCGCAAATCGCACCAATTCATTGTTGTAAAAATTAATTCAGATGGCGATACTCTCACTACTGTTGAAGGTAACACGGATAGCAGTGGTAGCCCTGTGGGGGGACAAGTCTTTATGCACAGTTCAAAACGAGCCCTATCGACAACAGATGTTGGGTTCTTCCGCGCTGAAGATTTGGCATAGTTCTCAATCCGGCTGAACTTGCCCCGTTTGAGTAGGGACAAGGCTCCAGTGGATAATAGACTAAATCCTTCTTTAGCTACCCCCGTTATAACCTAGTCCTTGATTTAACCGAAACAAAAGAAACTGCGTTACCTGTGCTTCATTAAAGTTATCATCACTAACCAATACCAAACTCCGACTCCCATCTGGCAACCGTGAACCCAAGGTCATACCTTCCAGATTATCTACATAAATTCCCAAGGTACTCAAATCCAGCAGCAATTTTTTCTTCACCGGATCAAGGCGCGAAATATCCCCCTTGAGACTGGCAATATTAGAGGTATCCGTCGCCCCACCCAGCGTTAGTTGATAAATTTGGGCGCTGAGTCCCAACAACCCATAACTCCGTTCTAAACTGAGAAAGTGACCTTCTGTATCTAATGCCACTAATTCCGATAACCCATAATCAATCGTCCCTTTCGGGGCGGGAGCCAGTGGATACAAATGTTCCGCTACCAGCAGGGGTGGGGCAATGTCGCTAATTAAATAATGCAGTAGCCGAATTCGGGGAACGTCATCTGAATCTGGGGGTAAACTATCTTGAATTAACGCGGATTCAGTGGCTGTAAATAGGCGAAAGGGATCGCCACTGGCTGCTGCTAACGTAACCGGTTCTAAGGTTAAGGCTTCAAAGCCTAAGTTTTCTTGTACGCCACGGGGAAGTTGTTCCTCTTGCGTATTATTATTTGGGAGAAAACGATCAGGAATTCGCAAGCGTTGTAACGGTTGTCCCGTTTGGCGGTCAAACTCTTGAATAACGGGTTCAATTCCCCGACTGGGAACCCCTTCAGTGGAAATAAATACGCCCCCTTTACCCGACAGGGCGATTCCTTCGGGGTCAATGGTTCCTGGGGGATAGGATTTGCCGTTTTCGTCTTTAAGGATGGTTACATCCTCCACGGTGACGGATTCAATGCCAATCTCTCCTGCCGAGTCGCGGTTAATATTCAGCGCTAGGGTGTAAAATCGGGCGGGCGCGAGATTTGACCGATCATCAGACAGTGCCAAAAAACGATCGCGATTTCGATCATAGGTGAGGGCGGATAAGCCGCCGACGGGAGTATCCTCAAACATCATCGGTTTGGCAAGTTGGTACATAGCCAAAAAGTCCAAGGATAAATCCAGAAACGTCCGCTGTTCGGCGGTTCTAGCGGTAGAGGGACTACAGCTAGTCGTCAACAGGCTCAACAACGCGATCGCAACGACTAAGAGTCGAGATAATAAGGGGCGAAGGAGCTTGATTTTTAGGAAATTTTGTGTTAAATGCTCAATCATAAGAAATGTCAAAAGTCTTAGGGTAGGGGCTTGCTTGAGCCATCTTGCCCGTTTAGATGGGCAAATTAAATACACAGCCGTTTGAAACTCTAAATTGATTTTAAACGTCAATGGTCATTACATTAGCAGATAAAGTCAACTAGCCTGCCCATAGCTTGACTATGGACGAGGTATCTAGCCGTGAAAGATTGATGATATTTATCAGAAATCGAGATTTAAGTCCTGAACTAAAGTTCTCCTCTTAAAGCTAAAACCGTGTTGCATCTTATACAGATTAAATTAATGAGAAAAGTTCAACTACTCTTTTGCATAGCAGCGCTCTGGGTAGGGTTAAGTGGTGGAACATTAGCCCAACCCGCCGAAACGAATCCACCCAATCCTCTAGAACTAGATACCACCGCTGATCCTCTGCTTCCCAATCCTCCCGTAGAACGCCCCTTAAGCCCCTTAGAACGCCGCCGACTGGGTGAAGCCCTCGATCAACTGAATAATCAAGCCGCCGCCGAACTCAGGGCGGGAAATCTAGAAGATGCGTTTGATATCTGGTATCGAGAAATTCGTTTACGGCGAGTCCTTGGGGGACGATTAGAAGAAGTCAAAACCCTAGGGCGTGTGGGCGAAATTGCCTGGAGTAGGAATGGGAAATCCCAGGTACAGTTGATTACCAAACGCTTAGAAACTATTCAGAAAAATGCTGAGGAAGAAGGAGACTTAGATCCAGAACTTTTAGGCGCATTAGGTCAAGCCTATCGACAGATACGAGTGCCCAGAAAAGCCTTGGCTATCTATGAGCAAATTTTAGCCGATGCTCGTCAACAAGGTGATCGGCAAACTCAAGCCGAAATCTTAGAAACAATCGCACAACTCCACTTGGCTTGGTTTGACTATCCCCAAGCCGCCGTCATTTATGAAGAATTACTAGTAATAGCCCAAGCAAGGCGCGATCGCGTGGCGGAGGTTAACTATCTACAAGAACTGATCAACATTTATAAGCAATCCCAGAAACCCGAAAACGCCCTGCGGATCAAGGAACGGTTAGTAGACAGTTACCTCAACCAAGAAAACTATACTCAAATCCCCGCCCTGAAAGTTGCCATTGGTGCTGATTACGAAGCCCTGAATCAACCCGAACAAGCCTCTCGAAGCTACCAGGAAGCTTATGCACTCGCTTGGTCATCGCAACAGTTTGCTTATGCCAGTGATGCACTCGAAAAATTAGCCCAACTCTATTTATCTTACGACCAACCCGACTATGCCCTCAAGGTTTACGAAACCTTGATTATTGTGGAACAACAGTCGTACAATTACTATGGATTGATGCAGGCTTATGATCAAATGGGTCAGATTTATCTCGCCCAAAACAACTATGATCAAGCCTTAGACGCTTTTCAAAATGGTCTAGTCTTAGCCCAGTCGTTGCAGTATCAAGAAACCCATTTTGCTCGTCAAATTGAGAGAGTTAATCAGGAGGAAACAAGTAATAAGTGATCATTCATAAGCATACCCTCGAAGGTTGTGACGGGTCAATTGTAGGGGCGGGTTTAATAAGATTAGAGCCAAAAAAACGATAATCCTTAAACCCGTTCCTACACAATCCAACCTGACAACTATTTTGATTTATGTCTACCAAATGTATCCTGGTCATTGATGATGAACCTAACCTTTGCTTAGTGATCCAAGCTTGCCTCGAAACGATTGGCAATTGGCAAGTGATCACGGCTGAATCTGGCAAGAAGGGACTAAACTTAGCCCAAACTGAACAACCTGATGCGATTCTCTTGGACGTGATGATGCCGGATATGGATGGGTTGACCCTATTTAAAGAGTTGCAAAAGTCTCCCAGCACTCAAAAAATCCCTGTAATTTTACTCACGGCAAAAGTATTTAACAACGAAATAAGTCAATTTAATCAGTTAGGTATTGCTGGAGTTATTGCTAAACCCTTTGATCCAATGACGTTAACTAAGGAGGTGACTAAAGTTTTAGATTGGTCATAATGTATTGGGTGCATCCCCTTTTGGCAGTAATCCCCGACACCCGATGAGGAGTTTGAACTCCGGGCTAAGAGCTTCCGTCTAAAACTCTTAAGCTTTTAGTCTTAGAAAAAACCGGCTGATTCGTAGAGACGTCTGAGAACAGCCATAATCCGATCGCCATACTGCAAGTCAGCTGACCAACGTCCGCTCAACTGCTGGACAAGCGGCGCAATCCCACGAGTGACAAAGCGAAACCGGGGACTGACGACTTCTTGTACCAAAGGTTCTAAACTAGCGTAGGCTTTTAATTGTTGAATATGGGCACGAACTCCTAATCTGGCGCTGGGGAATGTCGCCCCCTCCGGATCACCACCGACTGATCCTAAGCCGCCAAAGTTATTTTGACTAGGTTTCAAATCGCCACCAAAACGGAGGAAGTTCGTTTCTACCATGGCTTGAGCAAAAGCAATATCATAATTAACCCCTTCAATGGCGGCTTCTTCTCGGTAAAGCTTGGGTAAGTCCGGAAACTGAGCGAGGGCGTCTTCATTATTGGCTTTGAGAAACATCATTAACTGCACCTCTGACGTATTCCCATGTGCCATAATTCGGTCAATTTGACCCGGACAAATTTGTAAAATTGAGCGCAAAATTACCGTGCGTGTCGCCGCATCCCAACCGACTGCAATATTATAATCTCGCAATTCAATCGCTTTAACGTAAACCACTCCCCGATATTGGAGACGGCGAATACCTGGAATGGTGGTTAAATCGACACCCAAGCGGTCGGCTAAGTCAATGGGAATATAGGCATTGTTATTAACAATAATGCCTTGCTCTCCATAAGTTTGATTATTAATAGTGATATTAATGGGGGGATAGGTAACATCCGTTCCATTTCCCGGTTCCGTTCCCGAAACCGCCCGACTCCACGCCGCTAGTCCGTCAGAAATCCCTAACGCCATCTCGCGGCGGCGATTTTGAATAATAAAGCGATCCTCTGGATTGGTGAGATAGCCAACCTCCATTAACAGTGAGGGGAGAAAAGTATCGCGGGTAAAGGACAGAAAACCCATCCCTGTCGCTGTATCCGGCTTCGCCCCTCGGTTCGGCAATTGGGGAAGGCGTCGCAGTAGTGCGAGTAGGATCAGTTCAGCATGATTTTTGCGTTCGGTGTTATTGGCGATGTAGTAAGCCGTAGCCCCTCGGACACTGGGATTGGGGGAAGAACCAGCATGAATTTCCAGCGCCACATCCCCAGGACGATAACGAGCATTCATCCATTGGATTGATTCGGCTGAACTCAAGTCATCGGGGACAGAGAGAACCTCAAAGCCACGCGATCGCAACTCTGGGACAATCTGATCCCGCAGCAGAATCATCTGTTGAGCTTCCGTTGTACCGCCTGCGATCGCGCCTAAATCGCGCCCCCCTTGTTCAATTCCTCCGTGTCCGGCAGAAATAAAGATTCGTCCCATTAGTTACTTGTCCTCAGCACTGATCATTCGCACTCACCGCCACTAATCCAGAATAAGGATTTCGGGGTCTTTCGGCTAGTGCTTAACCGTATCAGTTTTGCCTCACCTCCATCCAGGGAGGGAAATGGGATAGAAACGTAGCACACCATCTCTAGAAGCCGGAGATAGTGTTACCATTTGTCATAATTAGGTTAAATGTGGTTTTTATCTGGGCGAGCGGCTATGGCTAAGCGCAAAAAGCACAATCTTCAATGGATCAAAGAAACCCTAGAGCTAAAAGAAGACCACAACTGGACATCTAAGCCAGGACATCGGATCTTCGTAGCAGGGCGAGGAGCATTGCGCTTTGATGTTCCCGAAGATTGGCATTTTGAACCGGATACCAAATCATTTCGGTTTCTGGACAACAAGCCACCCAACGATGATTGTCGCTTAGAAGCGTCCTATAATCTACTCCCCCCAGGCGACTGGGCTGAATTTCCCTTAGTTTCTTTATTAAAGCGAGTCGTGCGAGATGATGAGCGCAATATAACTGAGCATGGGGAAATTATTCAACTGAAGCGCCAAACCGCCCGCCTCGTCTGGACTCAATTCAAATTTATTGACCCCCACGAAAACCGCGACGCCTATTCCCGCATCTGTATTGGCTTAGGTTCTGGAGTTCAATGTTTGATTACATTTGACTACTGGGTAGATGATGCAGAGCGCCTGAACCCCGTCTGGGACACAGTAATGGACTCATTAGTGCTTGGGTTATTTATCCGCGATCCCAGAACCGGCTTCGCCTTCCCAGATTAGTCCCTGCTTTTGAGTCTTTCAGATCCCCGACTTCTTTGAAAATTCGGGGATCTTACCCAAAATGAATTTGAAAACATACCCCAAGACTCTGGATTTAACATCCCCTCCCTAACCCTCCCCGTCGTCTTGGGGAGGGAACTTTTTGTCCCAGCATCCCTCAATTACTGCTGCATCTGAGTTGGCAAAGCACCAGGTTGTACAGTAACCTCAACATTTTTGCGATCGCGGCGTAATTCTAGGTTTAAATCGCTACCTATTGGCGTCGTTTCCACCGCATTTTGTACATCTTCGGCATCTTTGATCGACTCACCATTAATTTTATGAATCACATCCCCAGCGCGTACCCCAGCTTTATCCGCAGGAGAATTCCGCATGACTCTGGCAATTAGTACCCCTTTATTTTCA
This sequence comes from Coleofasciculus sp. G2-EDA-02, assembly GCF_040226375.1. Taxonomy (NCBI): domain Bacteria; kingdom Bacillati; phylum Cyanobacteriota; class Cyanophyceae; order Coleofasciculales; family Coleofasciculaceae; genus Coleofasciculus; species Coleofasciculus sp. G2-EDA-02. The sequence goes on from NZ_JAVKEW010000071.1 coordinate 17,872, forward strand.
TCAACGGTAAGACCCGAATTCGGATTTTTATTGATGTTTTCTTTCAACTCAGGGGTTAACGTGACCATCTGAATTCCCAAGAATGGATGTTCGACTTTCCCGGTGGCGATTAATTGTTGTGCAATCCGTTGCGCTGTATTAATCGGAATAGAAAATCCTAACCCTTGAGCGCCTTGAATAATTGCTGTATTCATCCCAATCACTTCACCTGACGCATTTAGCAGAGGTCCACCTGAGTTACCGGGATTAATTGCGGCGTCTGTTTGGATAAATTGGACACGCTTATCCGGAACGCCTACTTCTGAACTGGAACGTCCTGTCGCACTGATAATACCTGTGGTGACGGTATTATCTAATCCTAACGGATTCCCGATCGCGATCGCCCATTCCCCCGGTTTGAGTTGTTCCGAATCCCCTAAGGTAACAATGGGGAGATTATCAGCTTCAACTTTGATTACTGCTACATCGGTTACGGGGTCAGTTCCTAGCACCTTCCCAGCAAATGTGCGACCATCTTTGAGAATCACATCCACTTGATCCGCACCATCAACAACGTGAGCATTAGTGAGAATCATCCCATCGGTATTGATAATAAATCCCGAACCCGTTCCCCGTTCTACTCGCTGCTGCGGTTGTTCCGGAAATTGAGACCCGAAGAACTCGCGGAAAAACGGGTTATTAAATGCATCGGGAACTTGAGACTTCACAGTTTTGGAGGCGTTAATCCGCACTACTGCAGGTCCCACGGTGTCTACAACGTTAGTAATAAAGTTAGTATTTTGGGGAGTGGACAGGTTAGCTGGAGGAATGATTCCTCCCAAAACCTGAGAGGATTGGGGAACTAGAGATTTGGTTGAAATTTGGGGATTACCGGAGATGAAAGAGTTGGCGCCAAACGTAACACCAGCGCCTAGCAACATCAGGGATAGATAGGTGACTGCTTTTTTTATCGGGGAAGCGTTACTATCATGAGATTTGGATGTTTTCGTGTTGAATACCATAATTATTCTACTCTTGAAATATGATTGATTTGGATGATGCCAGTTACAGTTTTTCGGAGTTTGGTTGATTCGTTTACAGGTAGAGAAAACCCGAATCATGATCAATCTTCTCCTACCTACCCATGGCTAACACCCCAATTGACGCTGTGATAATTATTTGCTGATAAGGTATTAACCGGGTCTGGCGTCGGGGGCGTGAATCAGTTGACTATCTGGAATCACGATGACCTATCGCTTACATTTATCAATGTAGATACTCTTTGTGACGGGCTTATGACAGTGTGGTTTCGCTGATGTGAAGATTTCTGGATTTGTGCTGTAGCCTTCCCGTCTCTTCCTGGGAATGCTCCTGTTGAAGTTTCTTCCTCCCGCAATTAATTATAAGATACTCCCTCTTGCATGAGATTCGATTAGAAATATATTACAACAACTCCCTGGCTATGGCGAGGATACTGTACCACTACAGCAACTGGATATGAAACGCTTCTCGTTCTCTCAGCAAACATTCCAACAAATCGAAATCAACAATATTCATGCCGTAATCGGTGATTTGAATACAACAATGTGGTCTCCCAGCTCCCCCAGCTCCCCCTGTTCCCTATTAAACAGATTTCCAAATCCCTCCCTCTAACTGATAAATCGCTGCCATAATGCCATTGTCTGGATTATCTAGCAACGACGCCTTGACTTCTTGTAAATAATCCCGAATCGCTTCTCGTAAAACAGGACGCTCGACTTTCACTGTATGCTGATAATCCCAAACATCCCAGATAATAATTCCCACGCCAACAATCGGATCAAGAAACTGAGCGCCAAATTTACCAGCCACAGCGCCGCCAGTTTTGGCTGCCATTTTAGCGGACGCTTTCCCAGCAAAGGATACAGCAACTTTACTGCCAATCTTGGTAACAACGGGAATCATGGCTTTGGCAAATAAGTACGTACTCCCCCCAACTAATACCTTTAACGATAAGTTAGAAAGATTGCCTTCAGTATCTTGGATAGTTATCGCAATATCATCTAAATAGCGCTCCCATTCTCCTTGAGGAATCTGGTACTGAGTTTGAATGTTAGAAATGTTTTTTTCTAAGTCAGCGATATACAAATTCACTGTATCTCTGGTGATATGTTCCAGTTGGAGTTGAGCAATTTTAGGTCGGAGGACTCGTTTGGTGAATTCAGTTTGAAATTCCTCGGTCATTTTTTCGGCGACGGCTTGATTGGGAGCCTGTTTAGTGGTATCCATCCAGTGAGAGACGGCTGAAGATACCCAGACGAAGGGAGCGCTAAACTCCAGTTTCTTTTGATTAAAATAATCAAAATACCAATTTAGGAAATTGCCATCAACGCGACTCATGAGTTGATCAACCCACTCATCAAGTTGGTCTTTTGCAAACTGTTCTGCTGTATGATGAGCATGGGTGATAGCGGTTGCGATCGCGCGATCAATCTTATCCTGATCCGGTACAGTCCGATCAATGGTGACAATCTCACGGGTAGGCTTGTGTGAACTCCCAGAATCGGTTGATAATGAACTGGCAATAAAACCGCTTCCAATAAGTGGGATAATCACAATCAGGATAACCGCCACCCAGATATAAGGAGTAACTGACTTAATCAACTGACTCCAGGCTTGCAGGCGAGTCGTCTTTTCCGTATAGGTTGGTTTTTCAGATGGATTGGCTGGGGACAAGGTTGGTTTATGAGTATCGTTAGACGGCTTTTGGGTTTCCTCAGCGTTAGTTGATAGTGGCGCAGATGATTGAGTAGAAGTATGATCTGGGAATCGCTCTTGGTTCATTGGTATTCTTGATTTGATAAGACCGCTAATCTCCTTTTAACTCACATCTTGCACCAGTCTCACCAACCGCCTTGGGTTGAAACCCACCGAACTAAAAGCTCAAGTCACAACAAAGCTGACTGGATAAAAGTTTTAGTCGTCGTCTACAATCATCTGGCTGGCGCGATCGCTCTTGCTCCAAATCACTCCCTGATCACTACTCACGTCGCCACTAGCCAGTAAATTGGTAATATAATTCAATCCAACATTAGCGTTGACGCCCAGACCAGACAGAGAAACGACTGAGATTGGCATCATTGAAGGATAAGCCTATTTTAGGTAAGGTAGGTACAGGCAACAAAGCGAGGAAAGCGGCTCAACAGAGTTCGGTGATAAACTGGGGTTGATTTGGCACGAGTACCGTTTCCATTGACCTCAAAACTACTGTTCCTGATGTAGCCGACTATGGCGGTATAAACCTAAAACTCAAAAGTCTTTTGTCATCAGAGGTTCAGCTTGTTTGCTGGGTTTGTAAATTTACGCCTTGCTGTACTTATGTCAAGCGCTGTTTTGTTAGAGAGTGAGCATCCCATCTATAATTAACATGGTGGACATCGGACTCCCCGGAGTCAGGTGAACAGACTCTAAAATACAGTGTTTCGATAAACCTGTCGGGTAAGCAGGAGTAAAATAACCTCAAACTGAGCGGACAACAGTTATCGGTCAAGGTTATTATTGCAGATAAAAAAGGGGTGCTGATTCTGCGGCAAACTCTCGTCGGTGAATTTGCTCCCATCTGGGAAAAAATAAAAATGAACTCATGTTCAATTACCTGATGAATAATAAGACAAGTGAGTGGGGTGCTGTTTTCCATGCGATTACTAATTAGACTTGTCTGAAAATTAGTCGAAAACCCTTTGAATCTTGGGGTTGACCTGTAATTTCTGGACTTGTCTAGTGATGAAGAAAAATTCAACAGGGGCGCTGACAAAAACGATGGTGTCGGGTTCTCAAGACGCTTGGGACAATAAACCTCTAGGCGGACGCTATCACGTTATCGAAAAACTAGGGGTCGGAGGGTTTGGTCAAACCTTCTTGGCGCGGGATATGCATTTGCCCGGTCATCCCCAATGTGTAGTGAAAAAATTAAAACCTCAAGTGAGTGATGAGGAGAGCTTGCAAACGGCGAGACGCCTTTTCCAAACAGAAGCTCAAGTCCTCTATCGACTGGGTAATCATGCACAGATTCCCCGGCTTTTGGCTCATTTTGAGGAAAATCACGAATTTTATCTGGCTCAGGAATATATTCAAGGGCAACCCCTAAGTAAGGAGATAGAAACCTCTGTGCCTTGGTCACAGGAAAAGGTGCTATCCCTCCTGCAAGATATGTTGCAGGTACTGGCATTTGTCCATGAACAGAATGTGATTCACCGTGATATCAAGCCAGCCAATTTGATGCGCCGCGCCTGTGATGGCAGAATCGTGCTGATTGATTTTGGCGCAGTGAAACAAGTCAGATGTGAGTCGCTCTCTCCGGAAACGGCACTGACAAATGTGACCATTTCTATCGGCACAAAGGGGTATATGCCCAATGAACAATTAGCAGGGAAACCTCGCTATAGTAGTGATGTTTATGCAGTGGGTATTATTGGGGTTCAGTTATTAACGGGGATTCAGCCGAAGCATCTTAGAGAAGACTCGGATACGGGTGAACTAAACTGGCGGCAATATGCCAAGCAGATTAGCTCAGAATTTGGGGAAATTCTGGATAAGATGGTGCGCTATGATTTTCGCGATCGCTACTCGACAGCAGAAGAAGCCCTGTTGGCATTCCAGAGTTTACCCACGACATTATTGGCAGCGGCGTCACCCCCCCAACCTTTAGCACCTGAGCCTGAATTGCCACCCCTAGTTGATCCACAAGCACCGACGGATCGGGAGAGCCAAAATTTCCCCCCTGATTCGGCCGAGACGCAGGCGTGGGAGGCGACGCCAACGGAATCGACGCCAACGGAATCGACTCTGATTGAAGTCCAAGAGTCGAATAGCGAATCATCCTCTAGCCAGACACAAGAAACAGCACGCACCCAAACCTCTCAGCCAAATCAGGGGCGGACTGATGTCACCGTATCCCTAAGTCAACCCCAGGAGTTTGAACCAACCGCAACGGTGTCAACAGCCTCTAGAACCTACGGATTTCGGCAATGGTTGATGCAGCCTTGGACAATCTTCGCGATCGCGATCGCGGTTAGTTCCACGGTTGCCATTACCCTGATTATACTCCCCTCTCAATTGAGCCAGAAGTCTCAAGTTGAGGATGTCCCGGTGGAAAGCCCAACCCCAACTCCCACTCCCACTCCCACTCCCTCGCCAACCCCTGAACCTACCGCCGAATCCTTGCTCTCTGAAGCAGAAGACTTAAGAAAAGCTGGAGACTATGAGGAAGCGATTGAGGTTTATGATCAAGCCCTCGCACTGCAATCCGACTTAGCCCCTGCCTATTGGGGACGTTGCTACAGTCTCAATGAATTAGGACAACCAGAACAAGCCTTAGTCGCCTGTAATGACGCCCTCGCCTACCAATCCAATTATGCCGAAGCCTTAGTCAGCAAAGCCGATGCCCTACGGCAACAAAACCAGATCATCGGTGCGCTGCAACTTTATGAACAGGTAAGTGAATACTATCCAAATTTTGCCCGAGGTTTGATTCGCTATGGCATAGCACTACAAGGGGTGGGACGTTCCGCTGAGGCAGTTCAAGCCTTAGATAAAGCCATTGAACTGGATCGTAACTCCGCCGATGCTTGGGCAACTCGTGGTGAGGCGCTGATGGCGTTAGGGCGCACCACGGAAGCGATTCCTTCTCTGGATAAAGCCCTGCAACTCGAACCCGATCATGAAAAAGCGGCTAGCCTGCGTGAAAAGGCGAGGGAAACATTAGGGCGTTAGGATAATACGGCAAGGGATAGGGGCGCTATGTAGAGACTCCTCATGCTACGTCTCTTAGCTGGGGGAGAAGAAAGTGAAGTACCCCAACTTGCTTCGCTCTTATTTGGGGCTTCCAACTCAAGTAGGCAAGGACGGTTTTATTCGTCTTCGGAGTTTCCCGTCTCATCCGCCGATGCCTCCAAAAGTTACCTCTCATTGGTCTTACTCCGCGTCCACAGGCAGTTGCCCGCCTCCCGCAGGCAAAATATTTTGTTAGTCCGCTTGGCTTTCACGGTTTGTGGTTAGTGTTCTAACCGAATAATGCCAATAGGCATCTTGCGCTATTCTTTTGGAGGACGCTTGCAAGCGAACGGTGGTCGAGTTCATTAACGCACAAGGACTACATCTCTATCACACCTGACTCAACCATCTGTCTTCCCATGCTTTACCATGTAGACCTAGGTGAGCTATTCTCATTGTACTACAAAAGTTTGGCGGTGAGGACAATTTGGAAATCTCCGTACCTCCGATTTCCCGCTGTCCATCCTCACCTTGCTATCGCTCCTATGTGAGGACTTCCGCGACTACGTTAAGGTAGATATCCCTTGATCAAAAAAGACATCAGATGTAGGGGCGGGTTTAGGGATAACATGAATAGACCAACCTCAAACTGCACAACAAAACCCGCCCTCATCCCAACCTGGCATACAGTCGATCAACCTCCAAGGGGACAACAAAATCCACCTGATTTTCAACCGCGATCGCACTGAAAAGCGTGCATTTTGGGAGCGCCTAAACCCTTGAGATACCGTAGCTTGGGCGTTTCCCACCAGCCTTCAATCAGTGGCATTCAGCTTAAAATAGTGCAATAGACTGTATCAGTTTTCTGGGCGCAAGCCTTGCGCCCCTACGAAAAACCATCGAATTCAGCGTTTCACACTACTACTCAGATTTTGCCACAATTGGAGAGAGAACTTTTGGGAGAAATCGTACAAGTGCGTTCAAACTATTACGGTATAAGGCTTGACGCTGGGTGCAGTACATCTGTATGGGGAAAACTTCAGTCTAAAGAAAGCGTAGGGGCGCAAGGCTTGCGCCCGATGTCGGATTGAGCTGACTTAAGCGTTGATCCTTGGGTTTCAACCCAAGGCGGTTGATGAGACAGGTGCAAGATGTAAGTGTAACCTTATTGATATCTAGATTGATAGTCTAGGGTATCGATTTGGATGTCTCAGAGGCTTTAATTTGCTGGGCTACGGCGGCTAACACCGCATCATGAATCGCCCCATTACTGGCAATAATCCCCTGATTGTTGAAAAGCTTAGTTCCACAGGCAAAATCTAAGGGTTTACCATGCATATCACTGACTCGTCCCCCGGCTTCCTCCAGGACAACTACACCAGCCGCATGATCCCATATATTTTGCCGTTTTGAGGACGCCAGGGGAAACGGTAAACGGATGTAAAGATCGGCTTCTCCTCTAGCAATGATGCCATATTTTACCATGGAATCAATCTGTAGGGAAGGGTTGATAAAACCAAGGGATTGAGTGATAGCCGCTTCCAATTCGGGGTTTCCATGAGAGGATTCTACGCTTTGAACTAATCGTAGAGATTCGATGCGATCGCATTCATTGACACGGATCGTCTGAGGTTGACCTCCGCCTAGGGGGATCAGGGTTGTCCCTTGTCCTTTTACTCCCACAAACACAACGCCGCGATCGCTCACGGGTTGGTTGGGATGAATCGGGATAGCCGGACATCCTAACACCCCCAGTTTCACCTCACCCGCTTCAATTAACGCTAAGGCGATCGCGTAATTGTCACCCCGGACATAACCTTTTGTCCCATCAATAGGATCAAGTGTCCAATAGCGATTCGCGACTTGACCCGTACCCCGATCAATCCAGGTGATAACGGTTTCCGGTGTCGCCTCAGCAATCTGAGACTTAACATAATGGGTGACACCTGTCAACTGTTGAGTCATGGCAGGTTGTCGCAATAAGCTAGAGTTTTCCTCTCCAACAACTGGATCACCAGGAAACGCCTCGGCTAATACCCGACATATAACCGCTTGTGTGCCAAAATCAGCCACAGTTACCGGAGAGCGATCGGGTTTGGTTAGGGTTAAGGCACCCTGTTCCCGACGAACTTGTTCACATAATTGAGCCGCAGCCGTTACAGCTTGGATGGCGATCTGTTTTTCTCGCTCGTAGGACATGGTTTAATGCTGAAATCCTATCTTGACCCCGTTAGTATAGGGGTTGTTCACTCTAAATAGGTTAAGGTATCAATAGTTATCGTTCTACTTCCTGAGCGTCTTGACAAGAAATGTCAGAATCAGCATCGGTATCAGCAGCGACAGCCAGAGTATTTTGGGATTTCGTTTCGTTCAAAGGGTTGGAGAAAAAGTCTCCCGTCTGAGGCGGTAACGTGGGGTCAAGGATAATTTCCGCCAAACTTTTCACTACCCCCGTCACCGGAATCGCCAGAATAACGCCCAAGATTCCGCCAATTTTAGCCCCCAATAACAAAGACGTTAGAATAATCACAGGCGATAAACCTGTTAAGTTACCCATAATTCGGGGCGCAATTATATTATCTTTGACCTGTTGCAAGGCGACAGATACTCCCAAGACTTCCAAGGCTAGCCACCAATCAATAAACGCGACGACAATCACCACGGTAGCAATTCCCAGAGTGGCGCCGACAAAGGGAATAACCTCCATGAAGCCGATAAAAACAGCAAACAGCAGAAAAAATGGCACTTGTAATACACGAAAGCCTAAGGTTAAAGTTGTTGCCATAAACAACCCTAGTAAGAGTTGACCGGATACAAACCGCTGAAGATTGCGTCGCAGTGCTTGAGTTAAGCTATCACGGATTTTGGCAGAAAAAATACTGGTAATACCACGCCATAGTCGCTCACCATCAATGAGCATGTAAAATGAAAGAACTAGGACTAAAATTAAGTCGATAAACCAGTTAAATGTCCCCACAACTAAGCCCAAACCCGTTGACGCGATCGCTTCGGCTTGAGCTTGGATACGAGCCAACAGTTGAGAGCCGAAAATCCGCACGTCAAACGGCAAATTATGCTCAATACTCCAAGCTTGAAAGTCCACCAATTGCTGTTGTCCTTGCTCAAGCAATTCGGGAAACCGAGTCACTAATTGCCGTCCTTGGTTAAATACAGGTGGTGCTAGCGTTAAGGCAATGAATACAACAAAAATGGCAGCAACTAAATAAACCAAAATCGCCGCCACTGTCCGAGGTAAGAAGGGTAGCAGCCCCCGAACGGCATAGTTTAGCAAAAACGCAATCAGAGACGCCGTGAGCAAAATACTAATGATTTCCCCCACATAACTCAGCCCACTCAGCGTCAGCCAACCTGTGACTAAAAGCAGCAGCCATGTGATTAAGAGTTTTTGAATCGGTGAAAATATAGAAGTCATCGCAGTTTTCTGGTTAGCAAAACCTGGCATCCACTATTATTAGGTCGCCATTGAGTCAGATAAGACCTAAAACTGATATTAGCAGGTTCTTGAGCAAGTTTGAGATCAGATGGAGCCATCCATTTTAAATCTTGGATTGTCGCCGCTTAGCTTTAGGGTGGGTTGCATCCTTTAGCATCCATAGACCAGCAAAAGTAATGCTATAATCTGGAGATATAATTCCGTTCAAAGCTTCTGATTATTCGGGCTAAACCCATGCAAGATCCAAAGAAGGTGCGTCATACAGCAAGCCAAACCTGGCAACTATTCAGAGATGTGGGACTAAAAGCTATTCCTATTATTCAGCTCAGAGAATCCCTTTTGAAAGATTCAAAGCTAACTCTAAACTATTTAGTGCTGATTGTTAGCTCCTGTTTAATTGCTTCATTTGGGTTACTCTTGAATAGTGCTGCGGTAATCATTGGTGCGATGATTATTGCCCCCTTGATGATGCCATTGCGGGGATTCTCATTTGCTACATTAGAAGGAGATTTGAAACTGCTGTGGCGAAGTTCTATTTCTATTTTTTCCGGAACAATGATGGGGATTGCTTGTTCATGGATAGTTGGCACAATTATCAGTATTCCTGACTTTAAAGAGCAAGTTTTATCCAGAACTCAACCCAATCTTATTGATCTTTTAATTGCTTTAGTCGCCGGCGGAGTGAGTGGTTACGCAAAAATTCGTCCAGAGATTGGTGATGCTGTTCCAGGTACAGCGATCGCGGTTGCCCTGATGCCGCCGCTTTGCGTAGTTGGACTTACACTCTCCCAAGCAGAGTGGGGATATACTCAAGGAGCTTTTCTGCTCTATATCACCAATTTGATTGGAATTAATTTGGCTTGTTTATTGGTTTACGTTTTTAGTGGTTACGCTCGGAGTAATGAAGTTACTAGAACCTTGAGTTGGGGAGTTTCTATGGGCTTAATTGGGTTGTTAGCCCTGCCTTTGGGGTTTAGCTTTGTCGAACTAATTCAGCAAGCGCAAGCGAATGACTCGATCCGGAATATTTTGGTGGAAAATTCCCAATTTAGCCGTTCGGATATAGAACTAATTCGGTCAGATATTGATTGGAATTATCATCCCCCTTCTATTACAGTTGTTGTTCGCTCGGTAGAGCCAATCACACCTCAAGATGTGACAGTATTGGAAGATTTAATCAAAACTAAGATTGGACGAACATTTAAAGTGGTGTTCGATGTTACAGCATCTACAAAAGTTGAATCACAAACGGAGTCACAAAAATCAAATAATTGACTCAGGAAAATTTACGGCTCATTTTCTCATTTTTGAGTTTCACATTTCATTCTGAAGATGGATAATGTTATAATTAAACTGTGATAGGGGGCTTTAAGGTTAAATTATTTGGCGTCATCGAATCGACTTCAAGTACCCCCAAGTTCTGAGTTATTCCCTCTAGAGGATAATTTATTTGTTAGTCTAATCAATAGATGGAGTTAGAGGGGGTAGCTTAGTTGTATTGACTAGTTACCACTACCTGAGAAGTCAAACGTCTCAAAAGTCTGTGGTCATGCCTAGGTTCAACCTTTTGGGCCTGTTGGGGGGTTGGTACATTCGCAGCCATCGGGGTGCCATGGAACAAGAGAGTACCGTTGACACTGAATCGGGTTAAATCTCTAATGAGTTGAGGACTGAATTAACTCTATGCTATAAATAGAGTCTTTGAAATCTTATTGGGTGGAGTAGATCGAGTAGAATGAAACAAGTGGGAACTCATCTGGTCGTTGACGCATGGGAAGCGCCTGAAGACCTTCTTAATGATCCTGAAGGAATCCGCCGCGCCTTGATTGATGCGATTTCTGTTGGAGAAGGAACTCTCATTGATTTATGTGTACACCAGTTTAGTCCCCACGGAGTCACGGCGACAGCGACATTGGCGGAGTCTCATATTGCTATCCATACCTGGCCCGAACATGGCTATTTTGCCGCTGATTTGTTTTTTTGCGGGTGTGGTAAGCCAAAAGAAGCCATGAAACTGCTACAAACAGCGCTCCAAGCCAAACAGGTGCGGATGAGGGAAATTGTACGCGGTTTTGATTTGATACCGGAAATTCAGGAGCGAATCGAAGATTCAGTCTATCAGATGGTGAGGTAAGGGGTTTTTTAAGATCATTTCTCAAAAAGGGCAAGGCTAATTCAACCTTGCTTTTTTTTTGGGAAAGCTTATAAATTGGTTATCACGAGACAAGCTAGAGTGGTTCTATAGGGTTGGGCGATTACCTGAGAGACGAGAGTTAGGGCATAGCGGTGTCATTAGAACTCCTCCGTTGTGGGAAACCCCGTGTCTTCAGACCGGGGAGGAACGCGCGTTAGCGGTTTAAGAAGCATACCCCTTTCGGGGTGGAGGGGTATGGTTGCCCCTCCAGTGAGGTATGGTTGCCTCAATCTCCTTTCGGGTAAAGTTAGCTTCGCCAATGTTATCGGTCGGTAACTATCCAAAAAGCACTGTTTCAGTGACCTTAAAACTGTTTAACTTTTCGGTTCTAGAGCAGTA
>NZ_JAVKEW010000072.1:0-83751 GCF_040226375.1 Coleofasciculus sp. G2-EDA-02
TTCCCTATTGCTGGCTCAGTCCCGGTTTCAACTCATAATGAGTGTATATCGCTGCAAGCTTAGGTGGGGATTTCAACCATTGTTATCATAGCACAAAATTCCCCCTCGAAGGGGGAGGCTTGTGACCCAATTTTTCGGTCAATGGTCTAATTTAGTTAATGGTGGCTGGGGGTGAATCGCCACAACCTTAGGGTAAGCTGATCAAGCTAGATGCTGCTAATTCTTTGTGTCAAGCTTGATTGAGATACTCTGACCTTGACCCAGTTTGCCAAGCTCGCAGCTCAACGATTATTCTGCCTATGGTGACTCTACCAATGGAAGCAAAATAATTTTTTTTAGACTAAAGACCCAACTTTAAACTTATGCCAACGTTTCGTGATTTTGTCGCTCTAGGTGTGGGGACTGCGATCGCTCTGATCTATACAAAACCAAGCGCCTCTCAAAATTTCCCGTCGCCGCTTAGCTTTCAACGTCAAGCCCCGACTCATCAAAGTGATGGGGTGACACACAGAAGATTGACAGACGTTGAGTCCCAATCGACTGAGGAGAACTTACTCGTAGATGCAGAGGATCACTCCATTCCTAAGGTTAACTCTCCTGTGAACACGATAGAGGAGCCAACTCCGGCAAACAGAAGTGAATCCTTGACCTCTGCAAGTGAACCCGTAACCTCTGAAACTGAAAATTCCCCCAATCCCTCAGAACTTGCTCAAGACTCTAGTAACAGACGGGTTACTCAAGAGCCAGACAGATTGATTGTTCAATCCCCTGAATCTATCCCATCCCTGCCCACTCTGGAAGAACCAGAAACACCCTCACCCGACTTTCTCACGCCAGATATCGAACCTTTGCCGATACCGTCTACCACCCCTGATCTACCGATATTAGAATTACTCAATCCCAGTGCCAATCCATTGCTGTTTCCCACCAAACCAGAAGAAGTCCAAGTGCAAACGACTCAGCCAATTACCCTAGAACAGGCAATAGAATTGGCACGGCGAAACAATCAACAGTTACAAATTGCTAGATTCCAGTTAGAACGAGCGGAGTTTGCCCGGCAAGAAGCCCTAGCTGCCGAGTTTCCATCGATTAGCGCCATTGCCGAATTTATCCGCACTGAGTCGGAAACAGGGGTACAAGAGCTACTGGGTCAAACTAACCAAACTATCACATCGACAAACTTTGAGAGCCGACTGGAATTAAATTATGCCGCCTATACGGCGGGGCGTCGCCCAGCAGCCATTCAAGCCGCCGAACAACAGGTACGCTTCCAGCAACTGGGTTTAGAAAGCATCCTGGCAGATTTACGACTCAATGTCACCAGCACTTACTACAATTTGCAACAGGCAGATGCCCAAGTAGAAATTAGCCAAGCGGCTGTCAATGATGCGGCTCGCAGTTTGCGGGATGCCCAGTTACTCGAACAAGCTGGCTTAGGAACTCGATTTGAAGTGTTGCAGGCGCAGGTGGAACTTGCCAATAATAATCAAGCATTAACAGACGCGATTAGTCAGCAACGCATTGCCCGCCGTCAAATTGCTCAATTGTTGAATTTAGATCAGCAGGTGGGCATCTCTGCGGCTGATCCCATAAATGTGGCGGGAGATTGGGAACTTTCCTTGGAAGAAAGCATTATTTTGGCGTTGAAAAACCGGGCGGAGTTGGAACAGCAACTGGTACAACGCAATATTAATGAACAACAACAGCGCATTGCCCTAGCGGCGAATAAACCCCAGTTGAATCTATTTGCCCGATATAATATTGCCGCCCAGTTGGATGATAGTGATGGTCCGACTGATGGCTTAACTTTAGGAGCGCAACTCCAGTGGAATTTCTTTGATGGGGGAGCGGCGAAAGCCAGAGCCAGACAAGCCGAAACGGATGTCGCGATCGCGGAATCCGAATTTGCCAATGAACGTGACCAAATCCGCTTCCAGGTTGAACAAGCTTTTTTCGAGCTAACAGCCAGCCAGGAAAATATTCAAACGGCATCCTTTGCCCTAGAACAGGCACAAGAAAGCTTACGATTGGCACGGTTACGATTTGGTGCTGGGGTGGGTACTCAAACCGATGTCATTAATCAGCAAACGGCGTTAACTCGTGCCAGAGTCAACCTGTTGACAGCAATTCTGGACTACAACCGAGCGCTAGCACAGCTGCAACGGGCGATTAGTAATCTTCCAAATAGTATTCTTTTTGATTTACCTTGACCTTGGCTAGATCATTTTCAATTATTCTCGCAATTGTTCCACGCCTTACGTCTGGAACAGGCTTCCCTATCTCCCCCAGCCTTTGTACTCTAGGGGACAATTTCGGTAACGACGCGATCGCTGCTAGAGCCACTCCTGACGATCATACTCTGATCCTGTAATTTACCCTCGGCGGTGGCTCCGGTTACGTTAAAGGGGGGATCGACTTGTTTATAAACGACATTCCCTGACGCCTGCATCTTCTGAGTGGGAATGTCCCACCTGACCTGATTGGCGTAGAGTTCGGCTTGATTGCGACTACCCACACCTTGGACACCTCCCCTTAAATTGGCGACTTCGCTCCCCAAATCTACCTGTCCCTGATTAGCAGTAATCACAACCTTCTCTTGCTGATGGACAATCTGAACAGGCTGATTTGAGCGTACTGTTTCCGCCTGGACGTCCCAGATTGCTTCATTGCTGGATATTAAAACCGGGGGATCAATGGACGTAAGCTGAACATTATTTTTCAGGATAGCTATTTTGGTGTTTAGGTTATAGTCAGTCTGGTTAGCGACTACGCGATCGGTCACAGTATTATCCTTATACCGTTCCATTTGAGTCCGCTGATCCCCAATTAACTTTTTTTCTTTGATTTGCCAAGTCAACTGCTCAGTTTTCAGTTGCACATTGGGGTCTTTCGATATTGTCTGTACAGACCCTTTGAGTTCCATTTGCTCTTGGCGTGTTAAATACCGCCCTTCATTCGCTGTGACCTCGATTTGTTCAGGATGGCGTCCCTCTAAATTTCGGCGCACCACTAATAAATCATCCTGGGGTAACCACTCCAATTCCTCACCCTTGAACACTGCACCATTGCGGGTATCTGTAGCCGTAATTTCTCCTCGCAGAAAGATTTGTTTGCCATCTTCCCGGACTTCCCCGCTCTTGGCTGACACTTTTAAAATAATCTTTCCATCCTGAAATAAATCACCGATTGGCTGTTCAACTTTAGCTATTTTTTTATCTTTACTGTATATCGCTGTGTCAGCTTTTACCCGCCATAAAGGGCGACCTTGTTCATCAGCTTGCTCCAAGGTGACATTGTTAAACACAAGAGAGCCTTCAATATCAGTGGCTTTTGTATCTTGTTGAATTTTCTTGACCGTTTGGCTGTCAGTCTGACAGCCGGAGAGTGGGGCAAATGCCAATAGACAGAGGCTCACCGCCAAATATCGTTTCCAACTCAACATCATTGGAGCAAGCTTATGTGCAATTTTGAGGGTTAGCCATCGTCTACCTCGCGGGACTCTGACTTGGAGCGAAGCAACCCGGAGGGGGATAGAGGTCAAACCTTACCGTTCGACGCGGTAAGGTTTGACAATCCCACTGTTGAAACCAGTCCGGTGTTTCGCTGCAACAACTGGACTTTTTTTGCGGTAAATCGCCCGACGCGCTTCCAGTGAGCATCGCTGACTGAAACTTGGCTTTTAGTATCACCAGAAACGTAACCGTAATGGGTGACACCTGCTTTAACTGCTTTGACGTAATCGCCCTTCCTAAAACCGTGACAGGTAACTGTTCCACCGTACTTGCGTCGTCCTTTCCCTTTAACGGGAATCATCAGGTGTAGCTGACGACGGCATACCGGAGGGCGATTAATCACAGCAAACTGGCACGGCGTCACCTTGATAGACCCTAACCAAGTACCACTCTTACCCTTGATTTGGCGATACCGCATGAACTGGGAAGCGGCGAGGCAAATACCGTCAACAGCATGGGCGGCGGGTGACTCCTCTGCCTTGTTTTTAGCCTTGGGTAAACCGAGGTACTGTCTCAGGGTTGAGGTGTACCACCCCTCCTGAGTGTGAACAGCGTAACCAGCTTGTTCTAACTGCTCTATTTGCCAGTATTGACCAACCATTGCAGGACTAAAACTTTTATCACCTCTGGCTTTAATCACCTCAACTACAACATCCCAAAATGGGTAGATTCGTGATAGCTCCTGAATCACCTTAAGCGCTAACTGCTTGTTAGCCCGGATACTAGGGGGTATCTTGTGACCCTTGCGGTTATCGAATCGGTGTTGGCGGTGATTACGCTGGTCGTAGGGAAGGTTACGGTTAATCCGTCGCCCTCGTCGTCCACGGCGCATCATTGCCCGTTGGGTCATGCGCTTAGTCACGTTTTCAAAGGGTAGGTTTAGGTGGGCTAGAAACAGGGTAGCTTTGGTTGATTGAACTGCAATTCCGGTGAACAGTTTGCCCGGATCGACTCCAGCCACAATTTTTTGGGTTTCCTCCCCTGATGGGGGTTTAACTAACTGGACTTGAAAAATGCCTAAGTCGTCATGAACTACCTTGGCTTTGCCTGTCTTTAACCAGCGTCGAACACGGCTGGCTTTGGCTGGCATTAATGGTTTACCTTTCGGCGATAAAACTGGTACACGAATCATGGATATAATCCCTCGTGTGGGTTGTACGTCCCCTCGACCACCGCTCTTCAAAATGTCCTCTCTTAAAGCGCTTAGACAAGTAAGCTTACAAATAGCCCGAACTGGGGAAGTATTCGGGGGTGTGTATCAGTTAACGGCTCGGCGGTCTATTCAACTCTTGCGTTGCCAGTCCTGTCTCTGGCAATCCCTGATTTCAAGCGATAGCTAAATCAGGGTTGTTGAATAGTCCTTACGCCCGAAAACCAAGGACTAATGACTCATAACTTATGACTAATGACCCATGGATTGGTCTCCAGGATCATCCATCATGCCAATACCAGACAAAGGACGGTAGGTATAGTTTTGTCGCGGGGATTTGCGGATACTTTCTTGGATCTGATCCAGATCAATATACCGATCCGCGACGTTAATTAGACTATCGCTAGTCATTGAACGTAAACTAACTACCTCAACCCGCACTCCTCGATAACTGACAGCATCTACAGCATAAGCCAGATCTCCATCACCGCTGACAAGAACGGCTGTATCATAAGACCCAACTAACGCCATCATATCGACAGCAATTTCAACATCCAGATTCGCTTTTTTCGAGCCATCAGGTAACTGCACTAAATCCTTAGCAATTACACGGTATCCATTGCGGCGCATCCACAACAAAAACCCTTGCTGCTTTTCATTGGTGCGATCAACACCAGTGTAAAAGAAGGATCGCAGCAATCGGGAACCTGCAGTTAAACGAACCAACAGTTTCGTGTAATCAATTTCGATGCCTAATTGCAAAGCTGCATAAAACAGATTGGAGCCATCGATAAATATGGCAACCCTACCGCGATTTTCTAAAACTTGTTCAGGTGTAAAAATGGGATCAGTACTAAAATTATTCAACATGATTTTTATGCCTCTGTTTTTTATGAAAGAAATAGATGCCTCCTTCTTCCCAACCATCTTCTCGTCTAGTCAGCCCCAAGTTCCTCGTGGCTGAAAGCCACAGAACACCATTTGGCTTCCATCGCCCAAAAACAGGTGGAGATTTACTTTAGCGCTGATTAGCTAAGGTTCCCCAACGCCGATGAATGACTGATGTTTCATGATCTTAAATGAGAGTTTTTTGGTTAAAGTCAATGGGATAGCCAAGTTTTTGGTAGATATCGATGTTGATCGGGAATAGTCAGCGAGAACAGACAAGCTGCTAGTCTAGCTTATTACCTGATACTGTACAAGACCTGCTAACTTGGGATACTGTTTCCCATTCTTGTACGAACTCCCAAACTCATGTTTGGTAAGGAATAGGTTAAATGAGTTAAGGGCATTAATTCCAGAAATGATGTTTTTGCCGACTTGCCTCAAGGTGAGGACAGTCTGAGTATTAGCCACGCGATCGCTTAACCCTTGCTTGATCAATTCTGGAATATGCTCGCTTGCCACTGTCTTGGTGGACACTCTCTACCCTAACCCTTTGGTAATAAGCATACCTCTTACCTAAGCTTTGGCGAAGTAAGTCCCTAAGTTGGTTGGCTAAGTTGCTCTTGACGCTAAATCTGTTTCTTTGAGTTCGGTGAGAAATCATCGATTGTTTCCTAAAACGCTCTCCCTTACTTGGTTGGCATGGTATTGCCAGTTGGCTTTACTTAACATTTTGCCCAGAATAAGTATTAAATACTACAAAATACTAACAAAGTTTACTAAACTTTGTTTAAAAAAGCTTAAACTAACTAAAAAAAAGAGTTATTTCTCAATATCAGGAATTATTTCGTTAAATTAGCATAGCTCAAGCTCATCTCTAGGTTGAGTGACAGATCAACGGTCTAGATATTGGGCAAAGGCAGCAGGAGAGGTAAGCTCTTTCTCTTTGTCGCCTATTCATATAATAGCTATTTTGTCAACTGCTGTTGTTGAATGGGGGAAGTGCGAGAGTTAGGAGTTTTGACCCAACACTAAGCCCATAGGGCATGGTGCGTGAGTTAACTCTCCTGGTTTCCCAGGCTTCCCCAGCTTTCCCAGCTTTCCCATCCGCCCTATCCTCCCCATCTGACAAAGCTTCCAGACGTTCCACGCCTTACGTCTGGAACAGGCTTTCTCATCTCCCTGATTGTTCCCATCTTCCTCTCCATTTCAATCATCCCCACCTTGAGATATTTGCCAGTCAGCCCTATTACCGCTTATTGTAAAGAAAGATTAAATAACTATCCCTGAGGATTGTATCAGTACTAATCGGTACGGAACAGTGTCTCAGGAGAGAAAGCCCCTACGGGGGAAAGTCATCTAGTATCATCGAAGGGTTGCCTGGAGTCAATGATGCCAGAGCTAAAGAGTCATCCTTATTTTCTCAGACCCCGATCGCACAATCCCGATTATCCCTTATTCGTATTTTTACCGGGAATGGATGGAACCGGTCAGCTATTGCGATCGCAGATGCCCAGTTTAGCCGCAGCGTTTGATGTTCGTTGTTTGGTTATTCCTCCCCATGATTTGAGTCACTGGGAAGACTTAGCCAATCACGTCGTCAGTTTAATTACCAAAGAAATCAGCCAACGACGCTGCCAAAGCGTTTATTTATGTGGCGAGTCATTTGGTGGCTGTTTGGCGCTGAAGGTATCCCTCAGTGCCCCCCATCTATTGCACCGAATCATTTTAAGTAACCCAGCCACATCCGTGAGTCAACCCTCTTGGTTACTGTGGGGATCGCAATGGTTAGGCGTATTACCGGATAATATTTACCACCTGTCTACCTTGACATTGTTACCCGCTTTATCATCCCTCAACCGGATGGTTCCCAGCAATCGCCGCGCCCTCTTAGATGCTATGCGGTCAATGCCTGCAAAAACTATGCATTGGCGAGTCTCAATGCTGAGGAATTTTAAGGTTCATCCAGGACAACTCGAACAGTTGACCCAACCCGTCCTCATCCTCGCCAGCGCTGCTGACCGATTGTGGTCTTCTGTAGCAGAAGCCAAGTTTTTAGTCAAGTATCTGCCAAATGCCACGATGTCAGTGCTACCGAAATCTGGTCATGCCTGTTTACTAGAAACGGATGTCAAGCTATTTGAAATATTAAAACAACAAAATTTTTTAGATTTCAGCCTTCCTCAGCCCGAAACTGAACCCGATTTATCGGAAATTATTGGGGTAGAAGGGTAGAGTTGATCTGAACTATAACAGACGTACCCTGCTACGTCTGTAACACCTCATTTTCCTTACCTTCTTCATCCTCCCCATCTGCCCCATCTCCCAGACGCGCCGTGGCACATCTGGAAAACAAATGTTAAGCTTATCAATCGGTCAATTTTGATTAAATGACCTGATGTCAACAAAACTTTATATTTTTGTTAAGACATCTTATACTACCAATGGATAGTTAATAAGGAGTAAAGACAACGATGTCGGAGGCAATCAAGCCACTGACCGTACCCAGAGAATTCTTGGGTCCCCCCGAAGATTTTAATCTAACGTTACTAATGTTTATAGTAGCGATAGCTCTGATCGTCTTCTCGACCTGCGGTTACTGGCTGTGGGAGTTACCTGCACCCTTGTGCTTTAGCATTAATGTCCTAGCATTGCATATGGCGGGTACGGTAATCCATGATGCCTCTCACAATGTTGCCCACAAAAATCGGATCGCGAATGCGCTGATGGGTCATGGGAGTGCGCTAATGTTGGGGTTTGCTTTCCCCGTGTTTACCCGGGTACACATGCAGCATCATGCCAATGTTAATGATCCAGAAAACGATCCCGATCATTTTGTGTCAACGGGGGGACCTCTGTGGTTAATTGCAGCACGCTTTTTTTACCATGAGGTCTTTTTCTTTAAGCGCCGCTTGTGGCGTAAGTATGAACTGCTCGAATGGTTCTTGAGCCGAGCTTTCGTTGCTGGGGTGATTTACCTGGCTTGTCAGTATGGCTTTTTGGGCTACATTATGAATTTCTGGTTTACCCCAGCACTGGTTGTCGGGTTGGCATTAGGCTTGTTTTTTGACTATTTACCCCATCGTCCTTTTAAGGAACGCGATCGCTGGAAAAATGCTAGGGTTTATCCTAGCCCGATCCTGAATATTATGATTATGGGTCAGAATTACCATTTGATTCATCATCTGTGGCCCTCTATTCCCTGGTATAAATATCAAGGAGCCTATAGAGCTACTAAGCCTCTATTAGCACAAAAGGGCTGTCATCAGTCATTGGGACTGCTACAAGGCAAAGATTTTTTAAGTTTCGTCTATGATATTTTCCTGGGAATTCGTTTTCACCATAAACGGTCTGAGAAAAGTAGGGAAATTTAGAGAATGAGATTGGGTTCGTAGTAGGGGTTTGGTTACCAAACCCCTACTGTCTGAATGGAGGTCAAAAGCAGAGGCGATAAAACCAAAATGCCTAGGGTGCGATCGCGCCTTCTGCTGTGTTCGTAGTAAGGGCTTTAGACTTCAATAAGCTAGGTTGAAGAGAACTCAAGTAACTCAACCAACTCGCGTCTGTCTACCTAGACTGGATTATAAACGTTAACGGTTAGGATCAGGGCGGGTTTATTGAATTAAGGGGTTTCTCGCCACAGGTAACGGTAAAACCCGCCCCTACAAGCCAATTTGTTTTGTCTGTGTTTGGGTTTAATTGTAAAACCGATCAATAAACAACAGTACGCCGTTCTGAGAAGTTATGTTCAGTCATAACGGTAGCGATCGCACGGGCTATTTTTTGTCCCCCAGACATAGACGGTTCTACGGGAGAAATCGTTGAGTAGTCTGTTACTTCATCACAAATCACCCGCAAATCGATTAAGGGTAAACCCGCTTGAACCGCTTGTCGAATAATACAATCATTAAACATCGATAACACGGTAAATGCTAATAGACGCATGACTGGATCAAGGAGGGGACATTGGTCGTAAATTGTACAGAGTGCAGTCGGTTTATCCAGTGACAACACCGCTTTTAACATCTGCTGATAGTTGCGGTAAAACTCCGCTTTCATCGTTGCGATCGCGTCTAACATCTTTGGGGAAGATTGGGTGGATTGAACCAAGATAGAGGCATATTGTAACGCATCATTACCGCCCACACTAATAAATACATGGCTGGCGTCCCTTGGTAAGCGCTGGATTTGGAAATCAATCTCCTGAATCGAATCTCCATCCACAGCTAGAAGAGTTGCCTGATCTCCTTTAGGTAAGCAATTTTTTAGCAAGTCAATGACAGGTAAACCATCAGGTACATAAGCAGCATTGTCAAAAATTGAATCCCCCAGAAGAATAATATGTGCCATGATTTTATACTTTACATGATTTTAGATTGTAGATTTGCCTGTGTAGCGGCGGTCACTCAACAAGAAGTCAAGTAGATCGTCTACAACTGCCCAGATAATCGTTAACTTTTTACGAGTCTATCTATTATTTTGGCATATTTCATGGATCTGATGGTCAAAGTATTGGGATTTTTTTACCGTTATTCATACCAGACTATGCTTGATCACCAATAAGCCAATAGGTCACCATTTCGCCTCTCCCCCTCACATTAATCGCTCCTCGTTTTTCCAACTGGTAGTTATACTTGAGTCGCTCATAAGTCGCTTCAGTGACTTGAATACGTCCAGCTTCACCAGAGGATTCCATCCGGGAAGCAATATTAACAGCATCTCCCCACAAATCATAGATAAACTTTTTCGTACCAATAACCCCAGCAACCACAACGCCTGTATTAATACCAATGCGGATTTTAATATCCTCACCCAGTTCAACTTGAAAGCGTTTCATCGCCCCTTGCATTGCCAATGCCATTTGTGCGATCGCCTCGGCATGATCGGATCGCGGAATTGGTAATCCAGCCGCCACCATGTAGGCATCACCAATCGTTTTTATTTTCTCTAATCCTAATTGATCGACCAACTCATCAAACCGGGAAAAAATATGATTGAGTAACTTAACCAACTCAATCGGTTTTAACCGAGCCCCTAGGGGAGTAAATCCAACTAAATCAGCAAACAAAATGGTCACATCGTTAAATTGTTCAGCAATGACATCTGGATTATTTCTGAGCTGCTCAACAATAGGCTGAGGCAAAATATTTAGCAATAACTGCTCTGACTTTTGCTTCTCTACATAAAGAGCGGCTTCTGCTTGCTTGCGATCGCTAATATCTCGTGCGACTAAAATAGCCGTCTCTGTAGACAGGGGAGAAATCGTTTCCGCTAACCAAATCTCCTTGCCATCAATCCGTAGGGAATATTCAATCGAGACAGTTTCCTGGGTCGATATTGCCTGGAGAATCGCCTGGAGAATCCGATCAGCTTGGGGACGTGGCAAATCCTCATGGAGTTTTCTACCCATCATTGCCTCTGGTAATTTGTAAACATTTGCCACCTTAGTGGGAATCATATTCAGACAGCGTCCCGAAACATCTCTAACTGTCACCCTATCAGTCATTGCCGCAAAGAGAGCTTTCATTTCGGCTTGCACTTTCTTCTGTTGCAGCACTGTTCCCAATTGAGCCGCCATACCATTGACTAACTTGGTCAATCGTTTGTCCTCAGAACCGTTAGCATGGATAAAAAATACCAGGATTGCCAATACTGAAGAGGGGGAACTGAGCAAACAACTGTTCGGTTGGGTTGTCGGTTGATCGGGGTTAACATTGGCAATAATCGGTACACCAAAACCCGCTTTTAAACCACAAGCTGTCGCTGATTCCAATCGCAGCAAAACATCATCGATTTGACTAAAATCCCTGATCCATTGAGAGTGTTGAGTTAACCAAACTTTTCCCGGAATCTCTTCTCCTGGGTAGAACGTGAGTAATTTACTATATTCTCGGAAACCCTCAATGGCTACCTGCAAACTCGGATCAAGTCTTTGGCGTTGACAATGCCAACTGCGGCTAGAGACTAGAATTGACTCATCAGTGGAAGGAATCCAAGCTTCGCCATAAATCCAACCCGTGATTTCGCATAACTGCTGCAATGCTACCTCTAAAGCCGTATCAAAATCGGACGCCGCATTAATTGCCTGAGAAAGGTTTAATAACAGTTTCACCTCTTCTTCCGCTTGTTTGCGATCGCTGATATCCTGCTGAGAACCGACAACCCGCACAGGCTGTCCGTTTTCATTCCATTGCACTTGTCCCCGTGCCAAAATCCATTTATAACTACCATCTTGACAGCGCATCCTGTACTCAAACTTGTACGGGGGAGTTTTTTGCGTTAAATGGTTTTGCAATGTGGCTAAAACTTGATCAATATCCTCTGGATGGACGAGATTACGCCAACGATCGAAGCTTTCCAGTACTGTTGGATCGGTGTAACCTAGCATCCCTCCCAAGTGAGGGGAAGCAAATACTTTTCCAGTGGCGATATTCCACTCAAAGATGCCATCCTGAGTACTATTTAGCACTAATTGCCAACGGTCTTCACTTTTACGTAATGCAGCTTCAGTTTGTTGTTGTGCGGTAATATCCGTAATTAAACCTTCTAGATAAAATACCCTACCATCGGGGTAAAAAATTCCCTGTCCTTGTTCCCAAACCCACTTTAATTCGCCAGTTGCGGTGATAATTCGATAAGTGAGTTGGTAAGAATGGTGATTATCTATAGCCGCTTGTACCTGATCAAATACAGAGTTTTGGTCATCAGGATGAATTAGTTGATTGTACGTGAGTATTTTTTGCTTCGTGAAGGCTTCAACTGGATAACCCGTAAGCTCATAGCAGCCTTCACTGATAAAAAGCATCGTCCAGTCTGAGTCATTGAGACAACGGTAAGCAATACCGGGTATATTACTCATTAATGTTGCCAGACTGCGCTGGCTTTCCGCTAAATCAAACTCGGTTTGGTTACGTTCTCGCGCTTCAATTGCCAAGGACACTAAATCAGCCAGCGATCGCGCGAAATTCTGGTCTTCTGGTGTCCAATGGCGAATCCTTCCCACTTGTCCTAAACAGATGATTCCGGCGATTTCTCCTCTAATCTGAATTGGCACATCCAGAACCGAGGTGATACCCCAGGGAATCAAATAAGACGCCGACAATTCTTGCGTTCTGGGGTCAGTTTGGGCATAATCTGCGGCAATGAGTTGGTCGTGCTGTAATGCCTGAAAATAAATAGGATAGTTCGCCACAGCAAGTTCAATCCCTTGGCTATGGTGGTTTTGATGCTTGTCAAATAGGTCAAAACAGTGGAGTTTGGTTCTGGTTTTGTCAAATAGCCAAATCCCCGTGCGTTCAACGCCCAGACTTTGCACACCAGCTTGATTAATTTCAGCGAAAGCGGCGCTTAAATCTCCTTGATGGATGGCGGGACTTTTGGCTAATTGAGTCAACACCAGATTATGATTACGCAGCGCGATCGCACTTTCCTGTAAGGCTTGTTCGGCTTGCTTTAACTTATGCGTCAATGCTTCGAGTTGGCGCGATTTTTGCTCAGAAAGCCAGGTTTCTTGAATCCCTTGGCTGACTTGAGAGAGCATTTCAATTACTAAGTCTGATTTGTTAAAGTCGAGTTTTTCAACTCCTAACCAAGGAAGCGGTTTAATGAGTTTTTCACTCCTGTGGATCACCTGAAATTGTCCACCGGGTAAAATTTGTCCAATATAGGAATATTTGCCAACATGATGATTGGGTTGAATTTGAATCAGTCCCCCCGGCGCAGCAAAACTTTGATTATATGCCGCTAATCGTACCTGATCCACGGCAAAAGATTGGGCAGATTCGACGGCTAATTTCCACAGGTACACTTGACTGTAAGCCGCTTCAATCGGATCAGAGGTAACCCGATTTGCACCATATCGCGCCTGAAATTGCTGCACAAATCGATTATTTTCAGGTGTATCTAGACTCTGGAAATAACTCCAACTGGCATAATGTCCAACAGCCACATCGTCCAGAGTTTGGAGTTCCACTTCCGCGACACTCACCGCCAGAATTGGAATGTCATCAGCGGTTATCCCTGCGTCTCGGTACTGACGATAGAAAAATTGGTTTCCTTGTCCATTAAGGGTATTGAAAACAACATCCGGTTGGGTTTGTTGAATTCGTGCGATCGCGCCGCTAAAATCTGTCTCCCCTAAGTCTACATATTCTTCCCCGACGACTTCCCCACCTTGTTGCTTGAGTTGGGAGGCTATGATCTTATTTAAAGTGCGGGGAAAAACATAATCGGAACCCAGCAGATAGAATCGCTTTCCTTTGTGAGACAGTAGCCAAGTGACGGCGGGTTCCACTTGTTGATTGGGACAAGCGCCGGTATAAAAGATGTTAGGAGAGCTTTCGAGTCCTTCGTATTGTAGCGGATACCACAGGAGAGCATTTAACGTCTCAAATGTGGGTTTAACCGCTTTACGGGTAGCCGACGTCCAACAGCCAAAAACGGTGGTTACGCCCTCAAATTGAATCAGTTGTTGGGCTTGGCGTTTAAATTCTGCTGGATCAGATGCACCATCAACCACAAGCGGCTCAATGGTTTGACCCAACACGCCTCCGGCTTGATTGATTTGTGCGATCGCCATCAGGGCTGCATCAATTAATGGTCTTTCACTAAGAGCCATTGTGCCAGTTTGGGAATGCAAGATACCAACTCGCACTCCAGATGCAGCGGATGACTGGTTTAAAGGCAACATGATCAAAGCCTAGGGTTATTTTATACAGAGTGTATGAGGAATCTATACATAGTCCTTTTCAAGGCAATTGAGTGGCAACCAGGAGTTTTATTCAAGTTAAAGTCTAATCACACAAAACTATAGAGCAAAATCAACGCTATGAGGTTTAGAGTTTGAGTTTAGTTATATTATACTTGGGTTAACCTAAATCATTTCATAAAAATTGAGGGTTATAGTTTGAGATAGGTTAGAGTAACTTCAGGTAAATTCAGGTATATTGAGTTATAATGCCCATCTAAACTACTATTGTTTCATTTCATTCTGCTTTGCCCCCTTACTCCTTCCCTTCTGCCTTCTGCCTTCTTGTCCTAGTCCCACTCCATTTTTAAAGTAGGCACCAACCGTTGCCAGTTACTTAAAAGCTTATTTTGCCAGGGCATTTGCGTTGAACCTTTAACCATCAGTTGAGTAATTTTTTGCTTACGTACACGAATCACAAATCGAGATAAAACACTCATTCCCGAACTGTTAAGAAATTCTAGCTGCTGTAAGTTCATCGTAATCAGGGGGAGTTCTTGAACCATAACCTGATCCAGTAATTCCTCGATGGGTTTATAATCAGAAATTAGACTTTCCCGCAATAAACCTTTGAAGTTCACGGTTGCCGTTGTTGGTTCATACCATACCGTATAGTCTTCGGTCTGAATGCTCATTCGATATACTCCATCCTATTACTTATGACTTAATTAGATCGTTAGCTGTACCATTGTTGTCACCGTTTTTACTTCAGGGTTTTGGTTAATAGTTTCAATTTTCCAGCCTAACTTAGCACTATAATCATTAGTCAGGCTGAGAAAACCCAACTGAGATTGATCACTATTCTCTTCAGCGCCTTTTTCCAATTGTCGGAAATAAAATTCATTAACATCCGAGGTGAGAAGTTCGTAAATAAATGCCTCCATTTTTTTTAAATTGTCTTGATTCACGCAATTCGTAGCAATTAATATTAATGTTTTTTTTTGTAAGCAGCTACTAATTTTTATTGGATATTTAACCAGACTATCATGGAATTTAATGCAATTTTCTAATAATTCATTGGTGATATAAGTCGCGGCACTCTTGATTTTTAGTTGTCGTTCAAAGGTTTGGATATCGTCCTCCTGGGTAGGAAAGAGATTGGCGATATAGTCCGTCATGAAAGCAACAGACAAGTAGCGAGTTTGCTTGCGGCGTGCTAGAGAAATTGCGTGGACATACAATTCCA
This sequence comes from Coleofasciculus sp. G2-EDA-02, assembly GCF_040226375.1. Taxonomy (NCBI): domain Bacteria; kingdom Bacillati; phylum Cyanobacteriota; class Cyanophyceae; order Coleofasciculales; family Coleofasciculaceae; genus Coleofasciculus; species Coleofasciculus sp. G2-EDA-02. The sequence continues at coordinate 15,480 of NZ_JAVKEW010000072.1, forward strand.
GCGTAAAAAGCTTGTAATCGGCAAGTATATCTTCTCTGAAGTTTCCTAATATTTTATTCATATCCTTTGAGATTATAGCTTTTTGAGAATGGAAAATATGAACAGCGATTTACTGCTGTTTAAGTATCACCAACGTAATATCATCAGCCACTTTCTGTTTACCAATATGGCGCCGTACATCGTCAATCACGACTTGTTTAATTTCCTGAGTCGATTTCTGATAATTCTGACTAACAATTTCGCATAACCGCTCTAGTCCATATTGTTGTCGCTGGGAGTTATAAGCCTCTGTAACACCATCCGTGTATAAGACTACCACATCTCCTGAATTTAACTGTATTTTTTCCTGATCAATAAACTCAGAAATTTCTTCCTCTAATCCTAAAGGAAAGCCCAGATAAGTTGTATCAATCCGTTCCACTTTCCCTCCAGTACGCACCACAATAATATCCTCATGTTGACCACTGACACCCAAAGTTCCATTGGCATAATCTAAAACAGCCAGAGTTATATTTCTATAGGGATTAATCCGCTGGATGTTACTATAAATAGTGCGGTTGAGAATATCCAAAAATCTCACCGGATTGGTTTCATCACTTTCTTGTAAGGTTCGCACAGCCGTTTGAGTCATCAACATCAAAACTCCACTTTCTAACCCATGTCCAGTTACATCACCAATGCTAATTTTGACGTTACCATTCTGTTGAATTACGTCATAATAGTCACCGCCAACTTCATCAGCAGGTTGCATAAATCCAGCAATATCTAATCCTTCTACTAAATCCAGTTCCTCCTGTTTGGGTAAAATCATCTGTTGTAGTTTCTTGGTAACCTCGATTTCAGAACTCAGACGCAGGTTTTCTTGTTGGAGTTTTTGATTAAGAGTAGTAATTTTTTGATGGGCGGCTTGCAGCTCTTGTTTTTGGAGTTCCAACTCCTTATTTTTTTGCTGTAACTGTTGCGCCATGAATTCAAGCTGTTTTTGGTGGGTTATGTCTTTGATTACAAAACTACATCCGGAAAATCCTTTGACAGGTAAATAAATAGGGGTTATTTCTAAACGTAGATAATAGGATAAATGCTGAATCTCTTGGTAAGATTTGCGTTTGCTCGTTTTCGCTTTCTCGAAATCTTTTGTGGCTAAATTAAACTGATCATTATCTGATAAATCAAATAGATATTTATTTAAAAGAGCAGATTCATTAAGCAAAACTCCATGAACAGATCGGAATTGCATGATTTCAAAGAATCGACTATTAAATTCGACTAACCGTCCCTCACTATCCAGGATAGCAATACCCTCTGATGAATTTCGCACAATACTTGTCCATCGTTCTCGTCCCAAATAAAACTCCCGGAAAAGATCATCCTCTTCAGCCAGTATATTTTCAATAATTGCCAGCCATTCTTTGTCTCGTTTAATTAATCGCAAACGGGAAATAAATTCATTTTGATCAATTAAAATAACAATTGTTAAGTCCAAAAATCCTTTTTTATATTGACTTAATTTTTTATGAAATAAAAACCTGCCTCTTTTATCTTTGCGACTAAACAAGCTGTCTAACGGCTTTCCCACAATAGACTGAGGAGTACAGGCAAAATGTTCACAAAATTCGGGAGTAACGTTACATATGTTTAGGGAGTCATCTAAAACGAGCATTCCTCCTGTATAAACGGCATAGAGAGGACAATCCTTCACGATATTAGCTCCTGTTTATTTAAAAATAACTATTTATTATTGCTTTTGTCTAGTCACTCACTGTAGGAATTAAACCGTCTCCTTAAAGTAATTCAACCTGGAATTTACAAGATAATTCTTGACAACAAATACAGTGGCTTTCTTCTGAAGCATACGTTCCCACCCGTTCCTCAACAGTACCTTCCCCATGAAGGAGTGCCATAATTCCCGCTGCGACACCCGTTAACGCAAAACATTGGGGTTCTGTTGCTTCGCCTTTATAGGCTAGATAACCCAAAGCTTCGTATCCATTGAGAGCTTCCATTTGCAACGTTTCGCCCGGTTCATAATTGATGACATGCCAATTGCCCCAACCCAAACCGTTGGTTACCGCAATTAATCCATATAAGTTATCCGATTCTTCTTCAACCATGGGGGCAATTAATTCATACCATTCTGCTGAAATAATAATACCTCGAAGGGTGTTCACAGCACAGACTTCTCCAGCAAATAAAAGAAGTTGTTTAGCTGTGCTGAATAACCCTTGTTTTTTCATGCTTTCTATAAAACGAATACAGATTAAATTATAAAAATCCGCCGGAGTGTTAGCTAAATAAACATTAAATGCCGGAATTAATCCCTGATTATTGCCATAAAACGGCATTTCAACCAGAGCCTTAATAATTTCTTTTTCATCAATATTAGAGTGAGCAAATTCACTCGTGGGTTTAGGGTTAAACTTTAGGTTTAGCTTCGGTAGATAAGTTACAGAAGTAGTTCGGGATTGATAGACGATAAACTGACACGTATCCGCTCCCATATTCATACAAGCTTTTTCCTTAACATACACCGATTTTCCAGTAATTCCATGAATCACACCTTGAAGATACCCTTCTGTAAACGTACAGACGGGACAGTTTGACTCAATAAATCCGGCTTTCCATCCTTCGACAAAGTGGGAACTACTTGACGTAACTATGCCTTGATTAATTTGGGAAAAGTCCAAGTGTCCATATCCTAAGTGAGCATATAGTTTTGCTGCTATTTGCCATTTATCTGCTAACGTATCTTCAGAATCAAAAAAATTATGGATATAATCTGAGAATATTTCTTCAGCCGCTGATAAAATAATCGCTTTGCCATTGATTTGCTTAGTGCCTTCTATAATATTTTGCAGGCGAGCGTTATAATGATGGCAGTGAATTACCACCTCTTTTTTGCCAATAATGCGACGATAAGTATGAGGGTCAAATACTAAATTGAAGCGTTCAGTTAATTCTTTTTCTGCTGGAGTGTTCATTAGTTATTAGTGAGTGGCGGTATAAAATTGTTCATGGTACTCCTTCAGAGAATAAATATAGCCTTTTCATTTGAGTTATTAATCTCACCCTGGGAGGGGTAAGGTTTTCACGTTTCATTGGGAAATGCTATAGACAGGGTTTATTGCCTAATGAAGTTGCCATGAACGATAAACGATGAATCTTGAGCCTGGGACTGTATTCCATGGAACCAAAAACGGCTATAGATTGAGATTATATCAGTTTATAGAGAAATAGGATCAAGCAATAGACATTCCATTGGAAAGAGACGTTCCACCGGAACGTCTCTACAAGGTAAAACCAGGGATACTTTGGTAGCTTCTGTTACCTTTTTTGAAGAATTAAATCAAAGCGTAAACCTTTGCTTCCCATGGGAAAATCGGTTCTATGCCAACCCATTCAAGAGGAACAATACGATCTTGAGTAATTTCTTTCCACTGCTTACCTTCTGGAGTGGGCGACCAATTCGGGACTTTATATTCAGAACCTACAGGAGTTCCATAGTCTGAGAAATTAGCCACGACAATCACGTATTCATCCGCCTTTTTGCCACGCCGCCAGACTAAAACCCGTTTACCTTCATGGAAATCGGCATGAATAAACTCATTATCATTCACTGCTAGTGCCTTAGATGAGGTGCGGAAGCGAACTAACCGCGCCACATACTCAAAGATGCGTTGTCGCCAATCCTCTTGGACTCGACTATAGTTAAGCTGTTCGGCATTTAAATAGGGTATAATCAAAATAGTAAATCCGAAAAACGAAACGGGAAATCAGGAGATTGGCTGAGGGGAAATTCACCAACTTTCTCGAATCGATCTGAAGCCTTAGCTAAAGGTTTAGCAATGTAGACGCTGGGCGGTGGTTGGGATATACCAGGACGCCACAAGATGAAGTGAGTCTGCTTGCGGCTTAATAGATCGACGAGCATAGTATGGGTCTCCTGAGTGGGAATCCTACTTTGGGTTGATCTGTACAACCGACCACCATTCTATTCTGGGGATTTGAAAAGTCAATTGTCGGGTTTCCCTTTAGCCACTGTAGGGGCGGGTTTAGGGACTAAATTCAGCTATTCACCGATAAATGAACAACAAAACCCGCCCTTTCTCACCGATAACTGAGCAACAAAACCCACCTTTATTCATATTCCTATAAGCAATCCAATTATGATCCAACTGCAACATCGCTGGGTCGTCAATGCAGCCGAAGCCAAGGAACTCATCGAACAAAACGCCGCAACTGTGTTAGATGTACGCCAGCCAATTTCCTGGTTTTTCAGTCATGTTCCTGGTGCGGTTTGGCTGGGATGGTGGCAATTCTTAGAGCAAATGTTACCCCTATTCGATCATAAACGGCTAACGCCGAACCCTGCGATCGCGAACTAACAGTTTATGGTTTGGGGTGATCCGAACTGATTACCTGCTTGTCTACGGACTATATTTTTGGTTGCACAAGGGATGTGACTCGCGCCCGCCCAGACGCTTCTTGCATCGCGTCTCTACAATAGTTTATAGACTTCCCGTGAAAGTTATGAGAGTTTTAGCTCCTAATTCTTCGATCAAGGTCAATTAAGCTTTTATCATCAAAAACACTCCAACAGCAATCATTATAAAACCTGCAATCATATTTATTCCTTTTCTTATTCTATAACTGATCAGTAATCTCGCTTTATCCGCCATGAATGCATAACCGAGTTTGACACCGCCTACGGCTACTGTAGTAATCGCTATAATGATGATAGTATCAAGATAAGATATTTGGGAAAGATCAATAAAAGCTGGGAAAAACCCCAGATAAAATAAGGTTGCTTTTTGATCGGCTAATGTAATAGATAATCCTGCGATAAAACTAGACAGCCAAGAATATTCTATAACTGCCTGCGTTTCCACTTTACTCAATTTTGCCCGACATAACCCTATTCCCAACCAAATAAGATAAGCGCCACCCAGGTACTTAATCAGGAAAAATAAGCCTCCCATTTTTGCTGCCAGCAGTGATAAACCCCAAATAGCGATGATAATGAAGATGATGTCACCGACTACTATTCCTAGGGTGGTGAAAACACCATGAATAAATCCAGATGTAGCGGATCGGGTGGAGACAGTTAATACACTGACACTGGGAATAGAAGCCAGAACAACCATCGCGCTGAATAATGCAACAATGGTGCTAAATGTCATACTGCTTTGCATAACAATTAAATCGTTAATTGGGGGATAGGTTTTAGGTTGGGTTGACGACTGTTACCCAACAGAATATAGGAACCAAGGTTCCCTTACTACAAGCCGAATCTAATTCATCAAATAAGGTGTGCCACGCCAGTCGGTTGGGTTGAGGTACGAAACCCAACCATGTGAAGGCGCAATGGGAGTACGGTATTTGATAAAGGGCACGATACTATCGTGCCCCTACCTAATCAATCTTAATCAGTTAAGCCCGATTTAAGATGACTGATTTAGGAACGCCTCGATCGCGTCGGCGGCGAGATGGCTAATCGGCTTACCTTGACTCGCGGCGGCGTCTTTGAGACGGCTGTAAAGATCATCGTTGAGGGAAATCCGATGTCGGGTTTTCTGGGTAGGTTTGGCAAAGACGTAATTGGCAGAATACTCCCGAATCGCATCAAAACCCACGCGATCGCAAAAATCCCCGAAACTTTCCCCAAGTTCGCGCTGTTGCTTGAATTGCATCAACATAGGTTCGAGGAAGGATTCGAGTTCTTCAATCGGCAGTTTTTCGATATAGGCTCGTGCTAACCTTGTCTGATCCGGTGAACCTCCTAACCAAATTTCGTATTTTCCTGGCGCACTCCCGACAAATCCTAATTCTGCCATGTAAGGTCTGGCACATCCATTAGGACATCCAGTCATGCGGATGACAAAATGTTCATCCTTTAACCCCAACTTGTCCAACAGCACCCGAATCCGCGCGGTAATACTCGGAATTACCCGTTCTGATTCAGTAATCGCTAAGCCACAGGTGGGTAGGGCGGGACAAGCCATGGAATAGCGGACTAGGGGTTCGATTCCCTCTGGGGTGATTTGTACCCCATGTTGGTTGAGAATCTGTTCAATGGGTTGCTGCTGATCCTTTTCAATCTCATAAAGAATGGCATTGTGGTTGGGTGTCATCCTCATGGGCAGGTCAAATTGCTTGACAATTTCCCGTAGGGCTGTTTTGAGTCGGAAATTGCCCTCATCTTTAACTCGCCCATTCTCAATGGAAATGCCTAAAAATAGTTTACCGTCTCCTTGCTCGTTCCATCCCAGATAGTCTTTATATTTAAAGGCGGGGAGGGGTTTGTAGGCGGCGATAGGTTTACCAAAGTACTCCTCAACCTTAGCGCGGAACTTATCAACGCCCCAATCATTGATCAGGTACTTCATTCGGGCATGACGACGACTCACGCGATCGCCATAGTCTCGCTGAGTTGCCACAATGGCTTTGATTAAGTCGAAGATATCATCTTTTGCCACATAGCCAATGGGGTCAGCCATACGGGCAAAGGTTTCTTCTTTATTATGAGTGCGTCCTAAACCACCACCGGCAAGAACATTGAATCCTTCAAGTTCTCCCTGCTGATTCATCATCACCACCAAGCTAACGTCTTGGGTGTAGAGGTCAACGGAGTTATCGCCCGGAACGGTAACACTACACTTAAACTTACGGGGCATATAATGTTCCCCGTAAATCGGTTCTTCTTTATCCGCGAATATCGTACCGTTGCCATTACGCTGACGCGCCGCTTTCACCTCTGGGGCTTCTTCAGCACTAATTGCCTTTTCCCCATCCAGCCAAATTTCATAATAAGCGCCCGTCTGAGGGGTTAATAAATCGGCAATTTTATCGGCATACTCCCAGGCATACTGGTAATCAGGACGAGTCTTGAACGGAGCGGGAGGTGCCATGACATTGCGGTTTAAATCCCCGCAAGCGCCAAGGGTTGAACCCATATTGCGGACAATGGCGGCGATGGTTGCCTTTAAGTTCTTTTTGAGAATGCCGTGAAGCTGAAAACCTTGGCGAGTGGTGACTCGCATGGTATGGTTCCCGTATTCATCGGAGAGTTGATCGAGTGTCAGATAAAGTTGGGGGGGGATAAACCCGCCGGGAGAACGGGTTCGCAGCATGAACTGATAGTCTTTTTCTTGCCCTTTAATCCGGTTATCGCGGTTGTCTTGCTGGTAGGAACCGTGAAATTTAAGAATTTGTACCGCATCGCCACTGAAGTGGGTGGTGTCTTCCAGCAACTCGCTGGCTACGGGTTCGCGTAAGAAGTTACTGCGTTCTTTTATGCCTTCAAGCTTAGACGTTTTCTGTACAGAGGGATTCTGAGATACAACCATGGATGCTATAAGTCCGAACGGATCAGCTATATTACCGTAAATCTATCGGGATTACGTTGAATACTCTGATCCTAATACTTGGGTCATCGGTGTGGGCGCGACTTTGATATAAATTAAGATTGCTGTCTTTGCTGGCGGTGCCTGTGCGATCGCAAATAATATGCTAGTCTAGCACACGCTTGTCCGGAAGACCTCCTTAAAGTTGGTGGGTAATGCCCCCCTACGGTATATCAAGTTTCTCAATCTCCTTTCTACTCAGTCCTGTTACTTCTGTGATGGTGTCAAGATCAGTCCCTTTTTGTTTGAGTTTTCTCGCTACGTTAATCTTTTCTTGCTGTTTGCCCTCCTCAATTCCCTCCAATCTTCCCTCTGAGCGCGAACCTTCAATCATGCTAACTTCATAGCGCCGATTTTCCATAAATCTCAGGTAGTTCGCTCTTTCTTCTTCACTCAAGCTATCGACGAGTAAATTTTCCTTCGCTTCCGCTAACCCTTGGGCTGTAAATTCCTCTTTGATTTGGCTCTTTTTCAAAAAATATATCCATTCATCTAAGGGAGTCTTCGCTACCTCGTTAAAGTTGTTGACTTTAATCACATAATACTCCGGGAAAATCTCATATACATCTTGGATATTAAACAACTTCTGCTGGTTTATTGATAGCCCCAACCTGTCCTCTAGATGCAACCCCCGAAAATCTAATATCCCTTTATAAATATAATCCTCCCCCTGCCCCAGAGAAAAGTAAACGACATTGACTGAATAGACTTTTTTGATTTTACCGTAAGGTTCTCCTTTTTCCAGGAAGTCCGTAATTAATCTCGATGTGCCGTAGAGCATCCGATGAAAATAATCTTGCTCTGTATTGTTTTGCACTTCAATCAGAATTAATTCACCCTGGTCATTTTCTGCCAGAATATCAACTCGATTCAGCTTGTCATCCTCGGTTTGTTGATTGCTTTCACCTTCGAGGATTGATTGAATCTTGATGGATTTCCCCAATAACTCGCTGAGGAACCCAGCCAAAACACCATAATTCGCTTTGTTTCTCAGTAATTTTTTAATCGCCCAATCAAATCGGATGTGTGTTTGGGGCATAAGGGCATCAATGGAAACGTTTACCTAATATATTGTGACAGATTTTCGCCCTCATGATTCATGATAAGCTGATCAATTCCTTCCGCCTGTTGACGTTGGGGTAGTTCCCCTGAATACCCTTTTTAACTAACGCTGCAAGTAAGTGCGATCGCATAATCGTTTAAGGATACCTGTTCACTACACTCTATCTTGGTGCTAAACGTTAAAAAAGAGAACTCTAAGCGGCACCCTTGAAAATGCCGCTCGCTCAAAAGAAATTTGGGCTTCTTCGGGTTCCGTTGACACCAATGGGTAATGCTGTACTCCTACTCCTAAATCCAAATATCAGACGTAGCATCCCCGCCGGGATAGCGCATCTCATGGGCGCGGGCGGGTCCGTTGGGTTCTTGACCAAAATCGATGTACAAGTCTGGATTAATTGAGAGTCCACCTTTTTGGGTATCGCAATCTATTTGGATTAGATAGGAACCTTTTTGGGCGATATCGGGATAAAACTGATTATCCCAACTGCTAAATAAAGAGTTCGTGGCATAGAGGCGTTTGCCATCTAAACTCAATTGCAGCATTTGCGGTCCTCCCACCCATTGATGTCCGTTAACAGGGGCGGCTTTACCCAAGACTCCACCACACCAAACTTGTCCGGTTAACTTCGGTTTAGACGGATTACGGATATCATATTGGCGAATATCACCGTGCAACCAGTTGGCAAAATAAAGATAGCGATCATCTAGGGACAATAGTATATCACTAATCAACGAAGGTACAGGAAAAGACCATCCCTCAACTTCCACAGGCGGCACATCAACCACCTTACTCACTTGCCACTCGCCTTTCTGTTTCTGCCAATGCCAAATATTACTACTCAGCGCCGCGCCGACGTATCCGTGAGTGCTACCGGGATTGTGGTGAAAGCGGACTTCTAGGGGAATTAAACCCTCTTCACCCAAGTCTACCGTTTGAATAATATTGTGGGTTTCCCAATCCCAGAAGTTAAGCTGTTGACCATATTTACCCGCTGCCACATCATTCAAGTCAAACCCCGGATAAAAGGTGTTTGGGGCAGCCCATTCGCTGCTCACCATAATATTATGGCGGGGTTGATACCAGAAGTCATAATTGTACTTCATCCCCTCCGCTTGATGTTCCCAGCGACCGGCAATGTCAAAGTTTTCATCCAATAGCAGAAAACCACCCGGACCATTCCCTTCACTGTCACCTAGCATGGAGATCATCACCTGACTATTTGCCAGACAATGGACGGTATGGGGCGCACTCAGATTGGTTTTGACTTTGATTTCTTCGGGTTCAATAACCTTGTGCAGTTTGGGGGCTTTGGCTTCAGCCGTATCCACAATATAAATCCGACTGGAACGGATTCCAGGGATAACCAGAAAGCGGCGGGATTTGCTACTATCATCGTGGCAAGAACTGCAAGCATTCCAGCCGAAGTGGTGCAATTCATCCCCGATGTAGGGCATGGGTAGGCGATGAATCACCTGGGAGTAAGTCGGGGAAGTGGGATCAACATCAATGGTGGCTAAGTAGTCCGGTGCTTCAATTTCCGTTCCCGTATAGAGGGCGATGGTATAGAGAACCGTTTCCCGATCTGCTTTCATTGCTGCTTCAGGGGAAGCGTAACCGGGTCCACAACAGGCATGGGTCATAGGAAAAAGTTTGATTCTTGATTTTTGATTTTATCCGATATTTGGCGCTAATTTTTCACCCGATCTGCGATGATGGGCTTTTGCACGATGACGTGTAAGGTGTATAATTTTTACTTATGAGTACTGTCACCCATGATATTGTTGCCAAGCTCTGGAATCTCTGCAATATTCTCAAAGACGACGGAGTAACCTACCATCAGTACGTGATCGAACTGACGTACCTGCTGTTTCTGAAGATGGCGAAGGAAACTGGCACTGAGCGTCAACTTCCGGAGGGTTATCGTTGGGATGAGCTAGAGGCACAAACGGAGAAGCCCTTGGAATTCTATAAGGGGCTGTTGAGCTATTTAGGCAGTCACGGCTCTACGTTGGTTAAAGAAATTTTTACCGATGCCCATTCTTATATTAAAAAGGACACAACGCTTTCCACGCTAGTCACTGAGATTGACAAGCTTGACTGGTATAGTGCCAAGCGAGAGGGACTGGGTGATGTCTACGAAGGGTTGTTAGAGAAAAACGCGAATGAAAAGAAGGCTGGGGCTGGGCAGTATTTTACTCCCCGTCCGCTAATTGACAGTATGGTACGTGTGATGCGTCCTACCCTGGATGACATTATTCAAGATCCTGCTGCGGGTACAGGGGGATTCTTAATTGCTGCCAATCGCTATATCCGAGAACATAGTAATCCGAATAATTGGACTAACAAACAAAACAACAAATATCACGGCAATACCTTTTATGGCATGGAGCATGTCCAAGACACCCATCGTCTGGCATTAATGAATTTGATCCTCCATGGGCTAGATTCTGATCCCCAAGGTGCAGGCATACATTATGGTGATACGCTTTCACCGGATGGACAAGCCTTACCGCCAGCGACGCTAATTCTAACCAATCCACCATTTGGCAGCAAAAAAGGTGGAGGTTTGCCTAACCGTTCAGATTTTAAGTTTCCTACCAGCAATAAACAGTTTTGCTTTTTGCAACACATTTACCTGGGGCTTAAACCAGGTGGTCGTGCTGCTGCGGTGTTTCCTGACAATGTGCTGTTTGAAAGCAACGTGGGACGTCAAATCCGGACTGCTTTAATGGACAAATGCAATCTTCATACGATTTTGCGTTTACCCTCTGGTATTTTCTATGCTCAGGGTGTTAAGACAAATGTGTTGTTTTTTACCCGTGGTAAGAAGCAAACAGGCAATACGAAGGAAGTGTGGGTATATGACCTGCGGACTAACACTCCCCAGTTTGGTCGGCGGACATCGCTGAGGCGTGAACATTTTGCTGAGTTTGAAGCCTTCTTTGGTGATGATCCTTTGGGTGGTTCTGCTAGTTTGGCACAGCGTACTGATACTGGAGAAGAAGGACGCTTTAGACGATTTTCCCGTGACTGGATTGCTGAACGTGACGAAAATTTAGACATCTCTTGGCTGAAGGATGAACGGGAAGAGGAGAACGGCGAGTTACCTGAACCTGCAATCCTTGCCCAGGAAGCAATCAGTGAACTGGAAGCGGCAATAGCCGAGTTACAGGGCATTGTGCAAGAATTGGGAGAGGAAATCAGTTTGTAGGTACAGAGTGAGAACGATGCAGAGCATCACACTAACATCCCATATCGGTAGTGATGGTCTTTTGAAAGAGTTTGGGCGTGTGGATGGGTTGCAGGTTGAAGATTGGGAGATTGAGGCGTGAGTAAATTACCTCCGGGTTGGGCAATAACAACAATCTCAGACATCACTGAATACTTATCTCGTGGCAAGCAGCCGAAGTATGCGAGTTACAGTAGCCTTCCAGTCATTAACCAAAAAGCAATTCGATGGTTCGGCATTCAGAACGAATATCTTAAGTATATCGCTCCTGTTCAGTTTGATAAATGGGAACCAGAACGATTCATCCAAGCTGGAGATATTCTCTGGAACAACACAGGGACAGGAACACTTGGACGAGCGTGTTTAGTTAAACAACATGATTTAGAACCCCCAAAAGTTGTAGATAGTCATGTCACTATTGTTAGACCTAATCGGGCAGCAGTTGAGTCTCGTTTCTTGTTCTCTTGGATTCAAAGTTCTGAAGTTCAAGAAAAGATTGCAAGTCTTGCTACTGGTGCAACGAATCAAATAGAACTTAGTCGAGCAACGATCGCTTCTATGCGTATTCCGATTGCTCCTCTTAATGAACAAAAACGCATTGCGGATAAGCTCGATGCATTACTTGCACGAGTGAAGGTTTGTCGCGATCGCCTAGATCAAATTCCTCGCATTCTCGAAAACTTCCGACAAGCCGTGCTTGCAGCAGCAATATCAAGAAAGCTAACAGAGGATTGGCGTGCAAAGAATGATCTTTTATCTATACAAAATGTCTTTTTAGAAGATGTTTTACTAGAAATAAAAACCGGACCATTTGGCAGCACCTTGCATAAAGCTGACTATATTTATGGAGGAATTCCAGTTATAAATCCTATACATATTAATAATGGCAAAATAACTGAATCCAGTGAGATAACAGTCTCTGAGAAAAAAGCAGATGAGTTAGCAGATTTTAAGCTTAGAGCTGGAGATATTGTTATTGCACGACGTGGTGTGATGGGTCGTTGCGCTGTTGTACAACCAGAACAGGAAGGATGGCTTTGTGGTACAGGTTCTATAATTCTTAGGGTTCAATCCCAAATCCTACCTAACTATCTTCAATTGTTCCTATCTAGCCCCACTACTGTTAAAGCTTTAGAGGCAAATGCAATGGGTTCAACGATGATAAACATAAACCAAAAAATTTTACTTTCACTTCAACTTACACTGCCGACTATTCAGGAACAGCAGGAAATCGTTTGTCGTGCTAGCACTCTTTTAACCTATGCCAATCGCATTGAATCTCGCTATCAAAATGCCCTTACACGAGTCGAGCAGCTAACACCTACTTTGTTGTCTAAAGCATTTCGTGGTGAGTTAGTGCCACAAGATTCTAATGACGAACCCGTTTCCTTGCTACTTGAGCGCATTCGCGCCGAACGTGCAGCACAACCGAATAAACCAAAGAGAGTTGTCAATCGCAGTAAATCCAATATGACCAAGATATCTAGTCAATCGCTAAAAAAGCTCATTCATCAACTCCCTAACAACACATTTTCATTTGATGAGTTGTATAGTGATATTAATAAAAAAATGAGTGGAGATTATGATGCAATTAAAGATATATTATTTACATTGCTTGATGAATCTGAGCCAAGCATTATCCAGATATTTGATTCAGAAACGAAGGCAATGCGTTTTATGAGGAGGTATCAATGAAGCTTTTGCGAGTCTGTATTATTGCGGCTGAGACTTGTGGTGGATTGCTGGATGATGTAAATGTGGGATTGCGAAGCCCGTTGAATGACTATTCTTCATTTGATCCCTTGTGCCTTATTGGACCCAATGGCTCAGGAAAATCTCAGTTTTTGCAGGTGATAGCCGAGATATTTCAGTCAGTATTTCATACTTGTATTAGTGAGGAAGAACGTATTGAAGGTAATCCCGATCTTCAATTTGAAATTGAGTATTTTATTTACCCAGAAGAGAACCAGCCGCCTATTCGCGTCCGCATATCACGGGAAGCTGTTGACAGGAAACGTCCACCCCTGATAATCCAGAGAAGGGAGGAATATGATTGGATAGATTGCGATCCGAAAGCTCCTGAAACTCATACCTTACTGCCTCAAAAGGTGGTTGGTTACACATCAGGTAATAACGAAACACTCAGTCTACCTTTCCTGGTAAGCCGCAGTGGATATGCAGATGAAGTAGGGCGCAGAGCATTGAAGGTAGCAACCCGGAGTCAATCTGTTCCTGATACTCGCTTGATGCTGATCGACTATGAAACGCATCTTGAAGTTCTAGTTGCTAACCTTCTACTCGGTGAAGGTTATCAACGGGAGGCACTTCTAAAGGAAGCACAACTGCAAGATTTACATTCATTTCGTTGTATCATTCAACTGGCACATCAGAAAAAAAGCCAGAAAAAAACTAGACGTAAGGGCATACAATTAACTGATGAACTTGAGACTTATATTGATCAGATCCAGCGATGTGCTACCTGCTATACCTACGATGATAAAACAGAAACCTATATATTCGATTACTGGATTAATGAGCATACGAGAGAGGCATTTCGTTACTTTTGGGGTAATGCCCTTAATCTTTATTCGTCATTTCACAAACTTGCCATGTTAAATGACTTAGTGTTATCAAAGAAGACACGCGATCGATTTCGGAGAGATACAAGAACAAGACGATTTGCTTCGCGGCTTCCTGAACCTCAAGATGAAGATAAGGTTTTTCGATTTGAACGAGTTATATTTCGTAAACAAAAGACTGGCGAAGAAATAAATGAGGAAGAGGTAGATTATGTATCGCTTTCTGATGGTGAACACCAACTTTGTCAGCTTCTCGGTATGTTTTGCATGTTGTCGTCTCCTAATATACTTTTTCTACTTGATGAACCTGAATCCCATTTCAACCCACAATGGCGGGTAAAATTCATTTCTCGCATATTTGATTTGCCCACAAAGGATGGAGATCGCCGAAAAGCCTCCAGAGCAGCTAGGCAAGACTGTTTGCTGACAACACATGCCCCCTTTATTCCTTCAGATATGCAAAGAGAGAAAGTTTTTATATTTAGTAAAAATGAACACGATAAGATCCAAATTAACAATCCCGATATTGAAACATTTGGATCTACATTTGATACGATTATCGAAGAATGCTTCCGAATTCGCCCACCTATCTCTCAACGTTCGCGTGACAAAATTGAAAACCTTATGAAGAGTGATAATCCCGAAGAAATTCAAGCAGGAATTCAGGAATTGGGAGACTCTGTAGAGAAAGCATTTCTTTTCGATCACTTGCGGCAGGTAAGAAATAGGGACGGAGTTTAGAATGCTTTTTGGTTATCCAATTGCAGCGACAGCAGAGAACTGGCTCCACGAGTGCTTATGTGAAACTTTGCAATTAATCCATACCTGCATAGAAACAGGGAAATCACCACCAGCATGGCCTATTTTAATTCCAGAAACATATCGAAATAGATTGCAAAGACGTACAGGTCTTAAGAATAGGCTGGAGACTTATCAAACAGCATTAGCAAAGCTTAATGCCAAGAAGCGCCAGCAAATCTTACAAGCACTTAATGATCAAAATAAGATAGCCCTTCTTTTGTCTTGCCAACATGACTGTGAGACAATTCAAGATTTACCTCAAATCATTCATAAACCAGTCAGGGATCTCTTTATTTACGCATTCGAGATTCTGAAAGAGGAAGATTTAGGAATTCGCGATCAGCACTACAAAGTAATCTATGATGCGGTTTCTGATCACATCTGCCCCTTTTGTGGATATGAGGACTTCGATGCACCAGGGGCACGCCGTGAAGCATTAGATCATTATCTATCAAAAGAAAAATATGCTTTTGCGGCGGCAAACTTACGCAACCTTGTGCCAATGGGAAACAAATGCAATTCACGCTATAAGCTGGCTCAGGATATTCTTAGAAAAGATGATGGTACTCGTCGTAAGTCATTTGATCCTTATAACCACGGAACGCTTACGGTGTCCCTCGATAACAGTCAGCCTTTTGCTGGGAAACGCGGAAAAACTGGAGAGCAACTACCAAAATGGAACATTGATTTTGGCTCTAATTCTGAAGAAGTGGCGACTTGGGATGATGTGTTCCACATTCGAGAACGATATGAACGAGATGTATTGAATGAAGGATTTACTTCTTATCTGAGAGAATTTGGAAATTATTGTAAGTATGGGGACTCTGTGCCTACTTCTACTGAAGAATTAATTGATGCTATTAGAAAATATACATCATATCAAGAAAGTAATGGATTCAAAGATAAAGCGTTCTTGAAAGCGGCTGTATTCCGAATGCTACACAGACATTGCCAGAATGGCGATGAACGACTTATTCAGTTTATTAAGAATGTTGTCGGTGTAAGCGTTTAGTGCGATCGCGGTTTCCTGACGATGCTCTTGAACGTACTATTTCGACTGGCGTTTCGACTAGGGCGGCTTCGATGTGCGCCACAGTATTTATCACTACGATAGCGCCGCCACAGCAGCAACACCTAAGGAATCTGGTCATTTTGTTCTTTGGTGAGTTTTTGTTCTTTGGTGAGTGTGGGGTAAAGGGTACATGTGAGGTTGGACAGAATGTTCACCTAACCCGCTCTTGTTGGGTTACTCTACCCTTCGGCAACGCTAAAGGTAAACGAGAAAGCTCCGCCTACGTTCCAAGAGCTCAACCTACTCCGACAAAGGTGACAAGCAGCATGAATTTCCCCTCTATTGGGCGCGATCGCTCTCCTTTACTCACCTGAACCTACTTCGGGCTGTTCGACAACGGTTTTGGGGTTAGCCTGATTTGACAAGAGTGAAGCCAACAGACAAATCGCCATAAGCTGTTGCTCTCGCAGCACAAGCTATCTTTTTTTGTCAATGTGTCAGTCTTGAAACCTACTGATTCATTTGTTCACAAGCGCCAATACTCACCCAGGTACTGGCGCCATCTGGATTGTGTTCTTTTTTCCAGATGGGGGCGTTATGTTTTAAGGTATCAATGGCATATTTACAGGCAGCAAAGGCTTCTGAACGATGGGGACAGCCTACAGCAACTAAGACGCTAATTTCGCCAATTTGTAGGCGTCCGATGCGATGGTGAATGACGACGCGATTGACGTCAGCCCAAGTTCGTCGAATGTCTTGGGCAATGGTGGCAAATACGCGCAATGCCATGGGTTCGTAGGCTTGATATTCCAGTGACACAACGGGTTTGCCGTCAGTTTGGTTGCGGACGGTGCCACTCATGACGACGACTGCACCATTGGCGGGATCGTCGGCGAGGGTATAGGCATCGGCGAGGGATAGGGGGGCAAAGGTTATGGCAAAGTTATCATGGGTTTGCGGTTTTTGGGGAGAGGCTATAGACATGGTTACTTTGGGCGTAGATGGAGAATATTTTATTTGTACCGCACAGGTGCAGGGAGATTCACCCTTGTGGTAAACAGAAATGACTGACAACCTTGGCAGTAGCGATCGCGCCCTTACTTAACTTAATGGTACGGCTGTCGTCGAAAAGCCCAAACAACCACGTACCCGTAATAAGCCTTCAACCTTGGCACCCTGGAGCCTTGGAGCCTTTCGCTATATGAGTTTTGGCGTAAAGGTAGCAAGCAGCGAAGCGGTTTGATCTCGGCACAGGGAACAGGGAATCGGCAACCGACAGAAAACTCATAGGTCTATTGTGCTTCTTAGATCCACAACAGCTTATACAATGACCAGAGGATGCCTTAAGCAATGCTAAGCGTGATATAACGATTTGAGGATGGTAGCACTGTGAAGGGCTGCGGTGAGTTTGGGGGAATCAATAATAAGCTGTAGACTAATTTAGCTGATCTGTCGATGACCTATTGATAATTGTGCTTAACAATGACTAACCTATGCGACATCTCCTCCAATACTCATTCTCTTATGTCCAATCTGTTGTTTAACAGCTCTATCCCAGGGTTTTAATGGAAACCTATCTAAATCATCCCACCTTTGGTTTACTTTTTCGTGTTTGCATGGTTGAAGAGAACCAGGAACTGTTCACCACTCTCTACGCCCAGCGCCTATTTTTTTTGGTGACGACTGGCTCGAATGGTTTGGCGTTTGAACCGATTAGTCGTTCAGATGCTCGCCATTTAGTGGAAAATCGTCTCCGCATTCTCCGTCGTATGGGTGCATCCAAAGATTTTGAGCAGCTTCAGAAAATTCATAAGCAAACGTTCCAATGAGCAGTAGCCGTTGATTTTTGGATGATTCACTCTCTCTCGTGACTCCCTTATTGCTCATCTCAAATCATGACAGGCTCAATTACAGAACGTATTGCTCAGATTCGCCAACAGCTACCGCCAGACGTGCGGTTAATTGCTGTGACTAAACGAGTGTCGGTAGAGGCAATACGCCAAGCCTATCAGGCTGGCGTGCGAGATTTTGGCGAGAGTCAAGTTCAAGAGGCGGCGGCTAAACAGGAAGAACTTCAAGATTTGCCTGACATTACCTGGCATTTGATCGGACATCTTCAGAGCAATAAGGCGAAAAAAGCCTTAACTCAATTTCAGTGGATTCATTCCTGTGACAGCCTCAAGTTAGCCCAGCGACTGAATCAATTCGCCTCTGAGTTCGCCGTCAGCCCCCAAATCTGTCTCCAGGTCAAAATTATGCCTGATCCTCATAAGTATGGTTGGACGATACCGGAATTGCTCTCAACTCTACCTGAACTGGATCAGTGTAAAGCGTTGCAAATTAAAGGGTTAATGACGATTCCACCTTTGGGATTGTCCTCCCAGGAAACTCTGGGTGTCTTTGAGCGGACTCGTGATCTGGCTAATGAAATTGGACAGCAAAATTGGTCGAATTTGCGAATGCAGCAGCTTTCTATGGGAATGTCAGAGGATTATGCCCTAGCCGTTCAAGCGGGTGCAACGATGGTACGACTAGGGCGTACTATTTTTGGTGAACGTGGGGATTAAGTAGGCGAGGAATGGAGCGATTAATCAGCATCATGAGTAAGCAACTGCTGTATAGTGCCAAAATAACTCTTATGATAAGTATTGTCTTGTGAGTAATTCCTGGGTATTTTCGCCCCTATGGGCATAGAACTACTCGTTTGACTAGAAGCGAGTGGTATACTAAGGGCTTACTTTTAACAAGCTCCGGTGGTAGGAAATGTGAGGCGATCGCGGGGTGAAGCTAGCCGTTTGCTTGGAGTTTCGGTCGATTCTAGCGCTTCCCCCGACAAATCCTAAAGTTGTGATGGAGAGTAGATCCAATGAACAATATTTTTAACAAGCTGCGAGATTTTGTGGTCGGTCCTAATGATCCCGAATATGAGTATGAATACGAGGATGTGGATGGAGAGACGTATCAAAATCTATATCAGCAAGAACCACCTATGCCAGCGCCTGCGGAGGAAGAACGTCCTCCTCGACGTCGGGTTCGGGAACGTCCCGTTGTAGGATCGGATTCAGGAATGGGAGCGGTAAACATGAATAATGTGATTGGTATGCCGGGAGCGGTAAACGGTATTTCGGAAGTCGCCGTCATCGAGCCACGTTCGTTTGAAGAAATGCCCCAGGTGATTCAAGCCCTGCGAGAACGCAAGTCTGTGGTTTTAAATCTAACCATGATGGACCCAGATCAAGCTCAACGAGCCGTGGATTTTGTCGCGGGCGGAACGTATGCGATCGACGGTCATCAAGAGCGTATTGGTGAGAGTATTTTCCTGTTTACACCAAGTTGTGTGCAGGTTAGCACTCAATCAGGTGTAATTCACGAAGTTTCTGAACCAACTCGTGCGCCACGTTCAGCGCCTCCTCCGAGTTGGACGTCTGAGCCGGATCGGATGGCTCAGTAATCTAATTAAAATTGTCGAGAATCGAATGTCCGTTCATTCAAGGAAGGGTGGGTGTCTATCAAGCTTGGCATAATCGGCGGTGGGGTAATGGGAGAAGCGATCTTATCTCGCCTAATCGCTCAGCAAGTTTATCGCCCTGATGATGTGCTCGTCAGTGATCCCCAAGCACAGCGACGAGAGGTTTTAAGGCAACTGTATGGGGTGAGAGTGACCTCGGATAACGGGGCGGCGGCGGAAGCTGAGGACATTTTACTCTTGGCAATTAAACCTCAAGCGTTTAAGGCGGTAGCGAGTGACTTGGCGTTGAACTGTAGCAATACTCCTCCCCAGAAAGAGAACCTGCCTCTAGTAATTTCGATTTTAGCGGGTGTGTCTCTCAGGAAACTTGAAGCCGTATTTGAGCATCAGCCAGTCATTCGGGCGATGCCAAATACGCCAGCAACTGTAGGGGCAGGAATAAGCGCGATCGCACCAGGAAAAACCGTCACCCCTAAGCACCTGGAGGGGGCAAAAACCATTTTTGGCGCGGTGGGCGACGTGGTAGAGGTGTCGGAATCCTTAATGGATGCGGTAACCGGATTATCGGGATCAGGACCGGCTTATGTGGCAATTATGATTGAAGCCTTAGCCGATGGGGGTGTAGCCGCCGGATTACCGAGAGCGATCGCGTCTAAATTAGCTCTTTCTACGGTATGGGGAACCGCACAACTGTTACAGGATAAACAAATCCACCCCGCTCAACTTAAAGATCAAGTGACGAGTCCGGGTGGCACTACAATTGCTGGAATTGCTGAATTGGAGCGTGCCGGTTTCCGTTCAGCACTTATAGAAGCCGTACAAGCCGCTTATCGGCGCTCTCAACAATTGGGTCAATAGGATCGTCATTGGTCATTGGTCATTCGTCATTTATTTTATCTTCTGTGGGTCTTATAGCTCCCCCAAGTTAATTGAGGTGACATCGAATTACCTAAATTAACATTTAACAGACGATGCCGCCAAAGTATTCTTGGATCATTCCCATCTATAACGAAGAAGAA
Organism: Coleofasciculus sp. G2-EDA-02; assembly: GCF_040226375.1. Classification (NCBI taxonomy): domain Bacteria; kingdom Bacillati; phylum Cyanobacteriota; class Cyanophyceae; order Coleofasciculales; family Coleofasciculaceae; genus Coleofasciculus; species Coleofasciculus sp. G2-EDA-02. The sequence goes on from NZ_JAVKEW010000072.1 coordinate 36,052, forward strand.
ACCCTCTGGGAAATGTATCGTCGGATCAGCGCTGTCGCCGATCGCATGGATGGGCTTGTAGAATTTATTTTAATTAATGATGGCAGTCGCGATCGCTCAGTACAGATTATCCGAGAACTTCACCAGCAGGACAAGCGAGTCTGTTATCTGAGTTTGGCACGCAACTTTGGTCACCAGATTGCTGTAACGGCGGGTCTGAATTTTGCCCGGGGTCAGGTTATTGTGGTTCTAGATGCTGATTTGCAAGATCCACCCGAGTTGATCCAAGATATGGTGGAAAAGTGGCGACAAGGCTATCAAGTGGTTTATGCTCAGCGCATTAAACGTCGTCAGGAACGTATGTTTAAGCGCTTCACCGCTTATGTATTTTATCGTCTACTCAAGTCTCTCGCCGAGGTGGATATTCCCACAGATACCGGTGATTTTTGTTTAATGGATCGGCAAGTCGTTGATCTGCTCAATGCCATGCCAGAACAAAACCGCTACATTCGAGGCTTGCGATCGTGGGTGGGTTTTCGGCAGACTGCCATTCGGTTTGAACGTGATCCCCGTTTTGCTGGGGACGTTAAATACACATTTCGTAAATCCTTGGCGTTAGCCGTGAACAGTTTAGTCTCGTTCTCTAAAGTACCGTTACGACTATCCACCTATCTAGGATTGCTGTCGGCGGCATTAGCTTTATTCATGTCGGTGTTAGTCCTGTACTGGCGTTTAACCTCACCTAATTCCCCCTTAACTGGATTTGCCACGATCGCGATCGCCATTTTCTTTCTGGGATCAGTTCAGCTAATCAGTATCGGCATATTAGGCGAATATATTGGGCGAATTTATGAAGAGGTCAAAGCCAGACCCCTTTATACCCTAGCCGAAGTAGGTGGTTTTCCTGATCGCTCTAGATCCCCAATCCGTTAATTGTGTCAGCAATTCTATCCCTGGTTAGTCACAGTCTACAAGATAGAAAATTAAGACTATTGGTTTAATTCGTGAACGGAATCATCAATATGCTGGCTGGCTTACCTTTACTCTCATTATTGCTTCTATTTCTAATTTTTCAGCATCCAGGTCAAAACTGGCGGGGTTCTGTCTTATCCGCAGCGATTGTCTGGGGAGTTTTGATCACGCTATTGACTGAGACGTTGAGTCTATTTAGAGTCTTGACATTTAGTTCAGTGTTGGTTTTGTGGCTAATTACAGATATAGCCCTCGGTTTTATCTATTATCGACTGGTTAAGAGAGGTAAGCGATCGCTAAATTTCCCTGAACGCCCCAAACTAACCCCAGTCTCGCTGGTTTTGCTGGGCGGTGTCGTCTGTATCGTGGCGACAGTTGGTTTAATTGCTGTGGTAGCGCCGCCAAATAATTGGGATTCTATGACCTATCATCTGGCGCGGGTGGTTCATTGGATACAAAATCGCAGTGTTGCCCATTATCCCACCTACTATTCTGCTCAATTAGTTCACCCCCCGTTTGCCGAATTTGTGATCATGCACTTACAGATTCTCAGTCGGGGCGATCGCTTGGCTAATTTGGTGCAATGGTTGAGTATGGTTGGCAGCATTATTGGTGTATCCCTAGTTGCTAAACAACTGGGTGCAGATCAACGGGGACAAATTTTTGCGGCGATTTTCTGCGCTACGATTCCCATGGGAATTCTGCAAGCGTCCAGCACTCAAAATGATTATGCTGTCGCTTTTTGGCTAGTTTGTCTTGCCCATTATATTCTGTTGGCATTGCCCGAAAAAAAGATTCCACTTCCCTTAGTTCTCAGTATTGGCGCTAGCTTAGGACTGGCTGTTTTTACCAAGAGTTCAGGCTATATCTATGCCTTTCCTTTAATGGTTTGGTTTTTCCTGGTGAAACTAAACCGCTTACGCTGGAAACTATGGAAACCAATAGGTATCATTACTCTTATCTTCTTAAGCCTGAACTTTGGTCATTATTCACGCAACTTTAATTTGTATGGAAATCCCATCTCTGTAGCTGAATATTCAGCCGACTATAAAATAGAAGTATACAGCCTGCCGACCTGGATCTCCAATATTATCAGGAATCTTTCTCTCCATGTTGATATCGTTAGATACCTAGGACTACAGGATTTTATTACGCCGATTACTGGGAGCAGCCACAAATTAATCAGTATAATTCATTCAGTGTTGGGCGTTGATATGAATGATCCGCGAACAACCTGGCCCCTAAATTCCTATACAGTTCGGGGTCTATCCTTTGATGAAAATGTTGCGGGAAATCCCCTGCATCTATTCTTTATCGCTTTAGCGATTATAGTTTTTGTATTTAATAAGGAATTAAGAACGGAAAAAGATGTAATCGGTTATGTCCTGGCATTAATTGGTGGCTTCTTACTCCTTTGTTGGATGCTGAAAATCCAACCTTATCAAAGTCGCCATCATCTTTCAATCTTTGTACTCTTTTCGCCTTTTGTCGGTTTAGTTTTTGCCAAAAGCTGGAATCGCCATGTTTTAATGATGGTGGCTGTAATTATGCTCGTGGCATCAATTACCTTTGTGGTTGGTAATAAATACCGACCTATTGCAGCCGAGCAAAATATATTCAACACCAACAGCAATGAACTGTACTTTACTAATCGTAAACATCTCAAAAAACCCTATTTCGCGACTCTTGATTTTCTTAACAAACAAAACTGTGAAACGATTGGGTTATCTCTAGGAGGTACACCTATACCATCGGGGACATTTTGGGAATATCCATTTTGGATACTTTTGCAGGAAAATAATCCTCAAACTATTCGGTTTGAGCATATTTTACATCCGGATAATCGCTCTCATGCAAAATCGAAGATATATCCCCACAATAATTTTAATCCCTGCGCCATTATTGCGGTTAGAAGTAGTAAAGAGGAACCCATTAAAAAAATGGTGTTTCAAAGTAGTGCTTATGTCAGCGCTTGGTCAGCTAACTCAGACCAGATAAATGTGTTAATTAAACAGAGGGGAGAGGTAAAATAATTGGTAATTTCCAACTTATAAAAAAGGTCGGTTTTTGTTGATATTTATTGGTGAGATAGGGCGGGTTTTGTTGTTCATTGATTTCAGCAATAGCTGACTTTAGTTCCTAAACCCGCCCCTACAGTTCCTAAACCCGCCCCTACAATTGACCCTTCGCTTCGCTAAAGGGCATGCTAATGACAAAGATGCGATGGTGCAAGCCCCTGCGCCTTCAGCCGGGGGAGTCTCAATGATTACTAGCTCGATACTCTAGGGCATAGTAGTATCAAGATGAATGTTTCCCTGTCTTTCCCAGATACCCCGTGATTACCAACTCCGTTGATGCAATTCTTAACCGCGCCCTAGCTGGTGAAGACATTTCTCCAGATGATGGCGTCATTCTCCTACAGCAAACTGAACCGACTGCTGTGGCGGCGATTCAGGAAACGGCTGACCAATTGCGCTACCATCAAGCTGGCGATCGCATCACCTACGTAATTAACCGTAATATTAACTTTACCAATATTTGTACTCAGCACTGCAGTTTCTGTGCCTTCCGCCGCGATGCGGGTACAGAGGGTGCTTATTGGTTAGATTGGGGGCAAATTCTGGAAAAGACAGGGGATGCGGTACAACGGGGGGCGACGGAAATTTGTATGCAGGGGGGCTTGAACCCAGATGCAAAAATTAAGGGTGCGGCTTTACCCTATTATCTGGAATTGGTGCAAACCATCAAGCAAGCATTTCCCCAACTGCATCTCCATGCTTTCTCCCCCCAAGAAGTCCAATTTATCGCTGAACAAGATGGATTGAGGTATGCTGAGGTGATTACCGCACTACAAGACGCTGGGGTTGGTTCAATGCCAGGAACAGCAGCTGAGGTTTTAGATGATCAGGTGCGGCGCATCCTTTGTCCGCAAAAGACGAATACGACAACATGGTTAGAGATTGTGGGAACGGCACATCGATTGGGAATGCCTACCACTAGCACCATGCTTTCGGGTCATATTGAAACCAAGCAACAACAAATGGGGCATTTAGCCAAGCTGCGATCGCTCCAGCAACAAACTCGCAATCAAAGCTACTCCGGCTATATCACTGAGTTTATTCTACTGCCGTTTATCGGTCAAGATGCCCCTAAACCGCTACGTCAGCGTGTAGGGCGAGATCAACCGATTCTCAATGATGCCCTATTATTAACGGCTGTGGCGCGAATTTTCTTGGGTAATTGGATTACTAACCATCAACCAAGCTGGGTGAAATTGGGTCTTGCTGGTGCGAAAGAAGCCCTCAGATGGGGCTGTAATGACATTGGCGGCACGTTAATGGAAGAACATATCACCACCATGGCAGGCGCTCAAGGGGGAACCTGTATGGAAGTTGAGACGCTTCAGGACGCGATTCGTTCGCTAGGGCGTCCCTACCAGCAACGAGATACACTTTATCGACCGATGCTACAGCAGTTTTCAGTTGCATAAGCCCAAAGGGGAAAAAAATTCCGAAAGTAGGGGCGCATAATCGCCTAAACCCTTAATATACCGTAGGGTGGGCACTGCCCACCAGAATACGAGGAACGTGCTATTCGTTCTAAGATCGATTTTCTGTCGCTTCAACCAGTTCCGCCATAGAACAATTCAACATCTCGATCAAGCGCTGAACCTGAGCCACTGTCAGGCGAGGTGGATTTGAACTCGTCTCCCACACGTAGATTGTTTTTTCCGTCACTCCCAACTCCATCGCCACTTGTCGGCGAGTTAAGCCAGCACGGTTTCGCAATTCCATCAAAGTTACTTGATTACTTGCTTCAGTCATTCTATACTGAAAGGTAATTACTATAAGGTATAGATAAAACGGTAAAAACAAGAGATACACTAAAGAGCAGACGACTCGGAAAGCAATCGCCCCTAGACCTTCTGAGTTACCCGTTCTTTCCTCAGTGTCTCACCTTGTTCACCCGTTATTGTCAATTACGACAGTGAGTCTATACCGCACCAGAAGCCAGCGCCTCGACCGACCAAGTTTCCGCGCTGGCTCTGGCTCCCTCATACAAAGGAGATGAATCTATTATGAAACATACTGACTGGCTGCGACTCCACCGAGAAGGAGAAAGCATTTGCGCCATCGCCAGAGAACAGGGGTATCTGTGCTACAAACAAGCCCATCGCCTATCTTGGAAACTGCACAAACCGGGTCAGATCACGTTCTATCTGTTAACCTGGCTCCCTGCGCCCATAAATGAATGGAATTTGTTACCAAACAATACCAACCCCGAAAGAACCCAGCTTTACCGGATTATCCAGCAAGCCTTAACTAAGCAACAAACCAAGGAGACGAAACGACAGATTCAAGCCTACAGCTATCCTTGGACAATTGTAAGGTTACTTCCCGACGCTCGTCGCTACACCGTAGCCCGGTTCTACAATCGACAGGATGCTTGGGATCATTTGAAGTTGTTAAATCGATTTATACCTGCGGCGGAATTTGAAGTGGTTTTCGATGTACCTGACTAAAACTAGCTGATAAATACTCCTGTTACCGTTTTAGATAAGGTGGGCAAGAATTCCCTAGCTTGAAAAGCTGCAACATAGAGAATTGATTCATCTTGCCCACCTGCGCCACCTTCCCCATCTCCATCAAAATGCTACTATGCACCCCAACCGGGTATCAGGATTGGGTGATGGATTTTACCAAGATACATCTGAGTGAGGTTACAATTGACGGTTGGGTAAAGTAGGAGTGGACAGTCGATGCAGTCTACCACGCCAAAGCGATACAAAGCAATACAAGTTAAAAGCTGGCAAAATATTTGTAACCGAGGGTTTGGATACTTTGAATTCGAGACTCGTCAATCAGTCTGGTTTCATGTCACATCCCTACCTAAAACAATTAGTCCCTGGTTTAGGCGTGAATCTGATCAGAAACGTCTACTACCTGTTGTCTCTTTTATTATTATTGACACAGACAAGGGAAAACAAGCCGATGATATCCGCTTAGAATCAGAACCCTCTGTTCAGCTTATCTGGCGCAAAGGAGATGACTATGTTTCTCTAGCTACAGGAAAAAAAGGTGTCATTTTGCCCGGTTATGAATTTGGTCAGAGTGACTTCTTTCACTGTGAAATTTTCCCAATTTTACCCGGTTGTGAAGATGCCAACGGCATTGACTTTGTGGCTATCCCTCGTGAATCTTTTATCCTCGGCAAAGATAAAGCAGAAGCAGTAGGAGATAGGCAAGTATTAGCCGATGGTTTGGTTGAGATGTTTCGTCAACCGGATGCTTATTCAATTGATGATCCTATAGTTTGGTTGAAGCAGCAGCTTGAGGAATTTAACCAGAGTTTTGCGTTTTCCCTTTCCCTACATGCCAACACGCAAAACAGCTTAACTCGCTTGATCCAGGAGCGATACTCGACCATTTGGTTGACGGATAAAGTTCAAAAATTAGCCGTCTATTTTCCCAAAATACAGGAAATCATCTGGTCAAAAAAACAAGAAGAATGGAAAAATAATAGTATTGCCCTAGACATAGAATCAGATGGGCAGAGAATCTGGCAGTTTGCTTTATGGGAACCGGAAAAACAACCAGTCAATTTAAATGCTGGACAAAAATTGTCGGATGAAAATGTTCGGCGTGAGTTTGATGAATTGACGGCAGGAAAAAGAGTGATTGGGCATAATATCAAGGCATGGGACTTAACTATTTTGCGCCAGAAAGGTTGTGATGTTGACAATGTTGATATAGTTGACACTCTTGAGGAAGAGATGAAGCTTTGTCCACTGCGTCCCTGCTATGCACTCAAGACAAGTCACAAAGCGACTGAAGATGCTGAAAAAGTGCTGGAACTAGCTATTAATCAGTACCAACGCCGTGATGAAGCGCCAGAAACCATTCGCGAAAAAGCTAATCAAGAATCTGATTCATTTTTCCTACATTCTGAGACACCTCTATGGATGCAGGAAATCAAGTCACTCTTAAACCGTAAATCTAAAACTCTGATTATTGGACCCTCCGATTACGCGGCTACTTTAATGCAGCCGCCCAAAGCTCAAGTTATTCAACCCACAGCAACACCCATTTCCTTTAAGGAAGGTGGAGAGGAACTTTTTCAGCGTTATGTTGAAGATGTTAGAAAAAATGGCTATAGACCCATTGCTGAACTCGCTCCGGCTATTTTACAGCAAAATTGGACATTGGGCGAAGAGACATCAATTCCAGATATTCCTACTCATGTTAATGTTGTCTACTGTACCTTTGCCAATTACGCCCAGATCAATATCCGGAAAAAAATTGAAGCTTGGGGCTTTAATAAAAGTTATTTGCTATTTCCCGAACTAATTCCCTTTGATTCTCGGCGTTTGCTCCGAAACCTGACGTCTGAAGAAGAGAATGAAAGAATTAATGATCAGGGGTTGTGGACGCGCTTTGGCGTCGGACGCAGTTATGTTTCTCTGGAAAGGCTTGGTCTTAAAAAAGAAGTTTTATTAAAGGAAAATGATGATTGCCAAGGGCTAACTCACTTCTGGTTAGAGAAAACGATTAAAGGAAGAATTAAACTGTGGGGATGCTTAACTAAAGCCTATTTTGAAGATCATGTCCCTAAACCGCAATACCATCCCATTATCAAAGCTAACCATTCAGGTAAGTGGTTTATACCAGGAGAAAAATCTTTAGACTGTCGGAGGATACCGGAAACGCCTTCCCGGGCTGATTATTGGCATAATCTTTTGCCATTTATCTCCCATTACTGTGAAAAGCCCGGTTGTATTATATTAGCGGTGACTGAATCTGAGGAAATTTATCCGCTTCATCAGCTACTTGAAGAACTGTCTCGTACTCGCAAAATTAAACGTGATACTATCTTAAGTTATGATAAAAATCAGGAAGATTTACGCAGAACATTGCGGCGACTGACGAAATCTGAAAATTCTCTTTTGCTTGTTCCTGTGCGACTACTGGAAAAGGTGGTTTGGGAATGGCAATCTGTCTCCGAAATGAGTTCGGCTCACCTAACTATTTTACTGGAATCTTTACCCCTTCCGTTGATTCCTATCCTAGATTTATTCAAGTTACATTCTGCACCATTGAACTCCAGCCTATCTGAAGGGGAACTGGGTGAGAACGAACAGAATCCAGATGGAGAATCCAATAATCCTGAGGATGCAGATGATGAATCTATATTAGCAGAATCAGAAAATGGAATGCCGTCCGCTTTATCAGAGATAAAAGTTAAATGTCCCAACCCAACTGATACGATCAAGGCTTGCATTCCGGTGCTGATAAAAACTGCCCTGGGATTTGCCAATAACTCCTCGGTTCGCTTAATTTGCCTTGATCCTCGTTTAAGATCCGCTAACGTCAAGGAACACAATAATTTTTGGCAGAACGATGATTTAAATTTAAAGGAAGGGCGAACCTTTCCAGATACCCTGGAAACAGTAAAATCTTATTTTCATCAACCTGAACCGTTTAAACTCCCTGACGAGAAAACTTGGAAACCAGCAATAGAACGAGTATTTATTCCAACTGATTGCCAACTAAGCGATGAGCAGATGAACCATCTCCGAGCTATCCTCCCACGGAATGATCTAGATCATCTTTTTATCAGCCTTCCTACAGGCGGTGGAAAGTCTGTTCTTTTCCAAGCGCCTGCACTTTATCGAGGATATCACACTCATCGTCTAACAGTGGTCATTTCACCCCTGAAAGCCTTAATTAAAGATCAAGAGCGATCGCTACAAGAAAAAGGCTTTATTAATACGGTAGACGGGTTAACTGGAGATTTGACGCGGGAAGACATAGAAGAGTGTTATCAACGGATTCGCACCGGAGAATGTTTACTACTCTATACAGCGCCAGAACGGTTCCGTAGCCAATCGTTTCGAGAAGCATTAGAGGAACGTTTTTCCAGAGACGGTGAACCCGAATATTGGGTTTTTGACGAAGCTCACTGTCTTTCGCTTTGGGGGTTAGACTTTCGCCCTGACTATTTTTATGCCGCTGGCTTTGTAACTGAGCAACGAAAACGTGGCAGAAATGCCCCAATTCTTATCCTCTCGGCGACGCTCACTCAGCAGGTAAAAACAGACTTAGAAACTATCCTAAAACTAAATCGTTCAGCATCAGCAGATCAGCCATGAATTCTACCAATATTCCGGTTCAAAGCTATCACGGCTTGGAGTTTCACCCGATTCCCCCAGAACAGTCTAATGATGATAAATATGCCCTTAATGAAATTTGTACGATTTTGGCGGCTGAGATGAACCCAGCTAAAAGCAGGGCAATTATCTTTATCAATAATCGACTTAAATGCGAAGAGTATGCAGATAAGCTTAATCAGCAATTCCAGGAAGCGGGACAGCGTAATTTTCGGGTTGGTTTTTATCATGCAGGAATGAAACCCGAAGCCCGCCAAGAGACTGAGGAGGAGTTTAGAGAGGGCAAAAAAATTGTAATTTTGGCAACCAAAGCATTTGGGATGGGCATAGATGTTCCTAATATTCATTTTGCCTTTCATTTACAACCGCCGAATTCACTAGAAGACTACCTGCAAGAGATTGGAAGAGCTGGGAGAAACGAGCAGAAACGGCAAGATGCTGAACTTCGAGATAACAAAGTACGCTGCATTCTCTTCTACAGTGAAGAAAGCTTTGCTAAGGCGCGATCGCAGATGCAGAGAAACCGCTTACACTGGAGTAATATTGAGGCAATGCGAGTTGCGATCGCGGATTACCAAACCCAATTCGCCAACCGCTCCAATTCTTTGATTATCCCGGCTGATCTGATTACAGAATCCGATTCGCTAAAAGATAAAACGAATCCGGAAACAACTCAGCGAATGTTGCTTCATTGGCTAGAAAAATTAGGGCGAATCGAGTTGGGCGATCGGGTAGTTTCCCACATTGACCTATCACTGGGAGTCGCTACCCAGTCAACTCACTCCAGCTTATATGAACGGATACGTGATCGGGGAGGGACAATAGAAAAGTGGGTCAGTCTTTCACTATTGGACATTCAAACCTGCTTAAATCTCAATAGTTTTAGTGAGGTTTTTCAGGAACTGTTTCGACTGCATCAACAGGGTATCATTTGTTGGCATCGTCATTTCCGCATCAAAATGACCAAGTTTGGTCAAACGGAAATGGCAAGTGACAAAGATCAGTTATGGTTGAAAGCTTATCAATTCCTATTGCAGTTAATCGGTGAATGGCGACAAAAAAGCTTGAATGTGAAAATAAGTCAATCTGACATCGAAAAAAGGTTTACTCAGAAAGCTAGTGAACTTTTCCCCCGATCGAATGAGTCACCCACTCCAGAGGAACGGCGTTTCCTCAAATCTTGGACTCCGATGGTACGTTTACTCAATAAATTAGATGGCATTAAAATACGCACTCGTTTAGAGCGAGATATTATTTATGATATCCGAATTCAGTCGAATGATCTGCACAAGGAACTCGATCAGATTCAGAAGGTTTGCCGACAGATTTTACCTCTGATCAAGCAAGGACATGAACAACAAAAGACCATTAAACTGGGTGACTTGATGCAAGCCGCCACGATCGATAATCCTGACCGTTTAAAAGCCGCTCTGTACTGGCTCAGAAGTCTGGGTTATATTGCTTATCAGCAGGATTTTCTGCCAACTTCACTCAGCGTTAAAATACAAAAGCGATTTACTGAAGCTGTTTTAGAAGAAGACGTAAATCAATCTGATAGTCAGATTCAAGAAGAGTTTAATAATTACTTTTTACTCAAAGAATGGCGATTAAATGCCTTGGCAACACTAACAGAAGTTCCGGAAAGCCATCAAGGTAATTTCATAAAAGACTATTTTGCTTGTAAAACTATTGCCGAAATTAAAGATTTGATTTTGAACCAATTATCCGGCAATAGTCGATTGGGTCAACAACTTCGCCAAGACGCTTTTGAGAAAGCAATAGCGGAATTAAACAAGGAGCAAAAAGAAATTGTTGAGGCTTGTCCGAGAAACTCTCTCATTGTTATAGCTGGACCCGGTACAGGCAAGACGAAAACACTGTTGCTATGTGTGGCTTATCTGATTGTAAAGCAACGGGAAAATCCGGCAGATATTCTTGTGCTGGCGTATAATGCAGCCGTCGTTGCCGAATTGCGATCGCGCCTAAGCCGACTACTCCGTGATTTAGGCTATGCTAGCGCTTATGGGAGTCTACCTATCTACACATTTCATGGCTATGTCCGCCGCACTTTAGGCAATCAGTTGGATGAAAATTGTTCTCTAGAAGACTATCCAGCCAAGTATTTGGAAATCACGCAAACGAATAAAAGCCTAATTAGACCCGATAGTCGTGATGCTCCCCATTATATTTTTATTGACGAATATCAGGATATAACTCAAGATCGCTATGAAATGCTCAGGCGGATCAAAAGTGACAATACTAAACTGATTGCCATTGGGGATGATGACCAAAGTATATACGGATACGAGCGCAAAAATGGGAAAGAATCTAAGTCATCTGTTTTTTATTTTGAACAGTTCGAGAAAGACTTTGAAGCCCAACAAAAAAGTTTGTCTATAAACTATCGCGCTCTCTCACCACTTCTCCAGGTAACCGAAGCATACATCAGCCGAAATAGCCATCGTTTGCGACAAAACCAACTTCAGTCTGGACGTAGGGATGAAGAGACATTAACAGGAGAAGTTAAGCGAGAAAAAGCGAATAATGCTCATCTTCAAAAGATTCTCGAAGCAATTGATGAGCTATTAAAGCGTCCTCATCTTTATTCTCTTGCCGTTCTCTTCCGGACTAATCCTGAACTCTACCGCGTCTTAGGTGATATTCGAGATCGGTTTGGTAACAGAGCTTATATTAGAGTTCAAGGTGGGCGAGAGCGGTTTGCTGATCTACGTGAAGTCGCTGTTCTGTTGGATCAACTCAAACAAAACCCGGAACAGAAAATTGGGTCATTCGCAGTAAACATCGAAGAGCGCACTCAGGAGTGCCTGGAACCGTATCAGGGAGTATGGAGTAAAAGCTCCTATGAATTTTTGGAAAAAGCGGCTTTATCATTTGAGGAGAGCTATTCTCCTGATACACCGATCTCAGAATTTATTGAACAGATTGAAGATATTCGCCATCTGAGCGAACTCACCTGGTTTTCTAAGCAATATCAACAGCAAAATCAGCCAGGAAAGCCAGAGATTATACTCTCAACCATTCACAAAATTAAAGGATTAGAGTTTGATGCTGTACTAATTCCGGCTGCCGATTGTAGTAAAGATATTTCGGAAGAGGAGATTGAAGAAGAACGACGGGTGCGTTATGTTGGCATGACACGAGCGCGGGATTATTTGCATTTAATCGAGGGGGAGCGTGAAGAACGATTAGCCGCAGGAGAAACTATTAAGGCTAAGGAAAATGGGCAGCTAGGCTTAAAGTTTGATTCAGGTGACAGTTATGTACCTGATAATGAAGTAATGTTCACTCTTTTTACCTTCGCTAATGATAAATATGCTAGGTTTAACACGCGGCGAGAACTCACAAATGGAAAGGGTGAGAGGTTACAGGATGTAATTTTCCAGCAAATCGGTGAAGGTGATCCATTAGAATTAATTTGGGACAGGGGAAGAAACCAAAGCTATTACCATCTTTTTCACCCGATACTGAGAACCAAAATTGGCAGAGTTACGCCAGAAAACTCCACCTACATTCGGCAATGGTTCCCCAACCAGAATGGCTTACAATTACAAGGTATTCGCGTAACTAGCATCTCGCGTTTTCGTGTTCCCAAGGAAGGCGAAAATGGATTTAAATTCAACCAGAATCTGTGTCAATCCGTGTTGGCGCAGGGATATTACTACATCGTCAACTGTGCTGGATACTTACGATCTGAGGATGATTTCTAGCCCAACATTCGATAACAGATGTAAGAAATTTTACCTAGGGAATTAATTCAAAACCCTGTCCGACTAGCAAGGGCGAAGGATCAAGTCGGGGCGGGTTTAGTCACATCAGGGTGAAGTCAAAAATGATAGTGGTAAAACCCGCCCCTACACACGCACCATATCCCATTAGCGAAACGAAGGGTCAAAACACCTCTCCCCTGCTAAATTAGCAATAACACTGCAAGCGCGATCGCGTCGGTTCATGGTTAAAAAAAATAAACTCCTTCCACGATTAGCGTTGACAACAGTCGTTGTGCTGATTAGCGGGAGTGTCATAGCCTATTCTCTGTTCGTACAACGTAATCTCTGGCTAGAAAATGCACCAGTGGGGGCAAAACTCGTCCCTCAAGACACCCTGATCACCGCATCGGTGTCTACAGATCCCGATAAATGGCGACAATTGCAGGAATATGGAACGCCCACCACTCAAGCCGCGTTGATGAAACAACTCGCCCAACTGGAGAAAAGCCTACTAACAGATAACGGCTACGACTACCAGAAGGATATCCAACCGTGGGTAGGGGAAACGGTAATGATTGCCTATCGGAGTGATAGTACATCTGCACCAGAAACAGAACCGGGGCAAACCTCTTCTGTCGGATTACCGTTGATCAAACTCCCCGACTTGATCCTCTTACCCATTGACAACCCCACCCAAGCCAGACAAATCTGGGATAAAACCAAGACACAGAAAGTCACCCAATTTGGCGAGAGAAGCTATCGCGGGGTTCAAATTCGCCAAACCCAAAAGGAAGGTAGTCAAAACTATTCAGTCGCCGTCTTGGAGCGTTTTGTCGTGGTTACGTCAAATCCCCAAACTATGAATCGGGTGATTGATACCTACAAAGGTGCGGCGTCTGTGGCGGCTACACCGGGATATATTGAAAATTTGGCTAAAATTGACACCGCCCAGGGGTTTGCTCAAGTGTACTTAAACCTACCCGTCTTTACCGCAACCGCCGCCGCCAACTCCACGCGGGAGCTTCCCCCGGAACAGTTGGCTCAAAGCCAACCCCAGCAAGGGCTGGCGACAACTCTATCCTTGGAGTCTGATGGGATACGTTTTCGCGGGATTTCTTGGCTCAAACCCAATAGCCAAAACACCTATCCGGTAGAAAATACCAGTAGCCGCTTACCCAGACGCCTCCCCGCCAATACCCGATTAATGCTCAGTGGTAGTAATTTAGCCCAATTGTGGAAGAGTTATGCCCAAAATGCCCCGTCTAATCCCCTGATCCCCATTCCCCCGGCGAATCTAAGTGCGGGTGTACAGACAATCTTGGGTTTAAATGTCCAAGAGGATTTATTACCCTGGATGGCGGGGGAATGGGTAATCGCTCTCATCCCCGCAACTGAGGATTTGCTCATCCCGCCAGAAAATCAGCCGCCGCCAACCCTAGGGGCGGGTGTAGCCTTAATGATTTTATCGAGCGATCGCGCGGGTACAGAAAAAGCTTTCCAGCAGCTTGATCAAGTCATGGAAACGCGCTATCAGTTTACCGTTGAAAACACCCAACTCAATAGTCAACCTGTGGTGCAGTGGATCTCTCCCCTAGGGGGCGTCACCGCTACCCATGGCTGGTTAGAAGGGAATATCGCCTTCCTCACCTTCGGCGCACCCATTGCTAATGCCATTGTCCCTCAACCTCAAGCCCCCTTGACTCAAACGCCCCTATTTCAGCAAATCGTACCCACAAAACCTAGCCCCCATAACGGTCAAGTTTTCATTGAGGTTGAGCGTACCTTAAATCGAGATAATTTAAATCTGCCTCAACTTCCCCCTCAACTCAATGAGATGATTCAGGCAATCCGTGCGATCGGTTTTACGTCGGCAGTTGAAGACCAGCGCGATACACGCTTTGACTTATTCGTCAAGCTAAAAACAATACTACCGTCCAATCAAGTTCCGGTTCCTCCTTCCGCAGTACCATCCCCTTAACGTTTCCAGATGAGGGCAAGAGGGGCAGGGAGGGGAGTTCTAGGAGCCAATTTGTAGGGGCGGGTTTGACCGATAACGTTACTCCAGAAACCGCTAACTTGACTAAACCCGCCCGGCTGGGGGAATGGAGTATAATCTCCTTCTTTCCCTCTTCCCCTCTTGCCCAATCCCCAAGAATCCAGAAAATCGTTATGATTAGGTTTTTCGCCTCTCGTCAAAGGCAGCAATCCCGATAGGATAATAGTAACGCGGCAATTTATTTGCAAACGATTGAGTCGAGAAGCATATTTATGGATCTAGTTTCACTCCAAAACAGCTTAGATAATATTTCATTTGCAGTTCTCCTGGTAACCCTGCTGATTTATTGGGTTGGGGCGGCGTTTAAGAACATTCCCTATCTGCCCACCTTGGGGGGAACAGGTATGATCATCGCCAACCTTTGTATCGCCGCGTTACTCGGCGCCCGTTGGTTGAATGCAGGTTATTTTCCCTTAAGCAATCTCTATGAATCGCTCTTTTTCTTAGCCTGGGGGATCACAGCGATGCATCTGGTAGCGGAAAAAATGAGCGCGAGTCGTTGGGTGGGTGTGGTTACATCCCCCGTCGCCATGGGAATTACCGCATTTGCTGCCCTGTCACTACCTGCGGATATGCAACAGGCGGAGCCTTTAGTCCCGGCGCTGAAATCAAACTGGCTGATGATGCATGTCAGTGTGATGATGCTCAGTTACGCGACACTAATGGTGGGAGCACTTTTAGCGATCGCCTTTTTAGTCGTGACTCGTGGTCAAAATGTTGAACTGCGAGGTAGTTCTGTCGGTACAGGTAGCTATCGCCGTAAGGATAACTTGACCGGGAATGCTTCCTATCAGTTAAAACGGAATCAGGATAACCTCCAGCCCCAGGTGAGTGGCGATAATGGGGCAATGGCGATGAGTTGGCAAGACTTGTCTGGTTCCACAAGTACAGCCGTTCTAGATGCTGTCACGTCTGCTCCATCCTCCGCATCAGAGTTGCGTCACGCACCCACCCTTTCTCCCCAACGTCTAAACTTAGCGGATACGTTAGATAATATTAGCTATCGGATTATCGGGCTAGGATTTCCGTTGCTCACAATTGGCATTATTGCCGGTGCAGTTTGGGCAAATGAAGCATGGGGTTCGTATTGGAGTTGGGACCCAAAAGAAACCTGGGCATTAATTACCTGGTTAGTGTTTGCCGCCTACCTTCATGCTCGCATTACCCGAGGCTGGCAAGGACGCCGACCTGCTATCCTAGCGGCAACAGGATTTGTTGTAGTCTGGATTTGTTATCTTGGGGTGAATCTATTGGGTAAAGGATTGCATTCCTACGGCTGGTTCTTCTAGGGATTCCAGGACTGATCAACGCGACGACCAAATCGCTTTCCCGTTGTCGGGGGAGCGCCAAACAATCGCCGTGTCAGGCGTCAGTTGAACGGATCGATCGTGCTCAAACGACTCGCTCCGTTCAGGAGCGAGTAACTAGATGCAATAATCCCCCGCATTTATGCGTGGGGAGTGTCAATCCTAGGTGATCCAGCGAATGACCCAATTTGTAAATCATGATTAAGCACAAAAGTAGAACGTTAATCGGGGAAAATGGGCGTAGATAATCAGTTTGAGCCACTTGCTAGTGGTGAAGTCTTATCCGTTGACGAATCAGCGCAAATCTTAATTGGGCATCATACCTTCCGAGTAGGCGAATTGGCAGACGCGCTCAAAACGCAGCTTGAGTATGGGTTAAGTGAATGGACTCAAGACAAGGATGCCTGGTTTAGCGAGGAGGGTATCTCCTGTGAAGTCTTGCGATTTAGTTCAAGTGGCTGGCAAAAAGGCAAGGTGAGAATTAATCTGGAATTTTGTCCTCAGGTGGCTGAGGATGAGGAGCCAGTAGAATCGATCAGTGGGGAAGATGAGAGTGAGGATGAGTCCGCTTTGGCAGACTCCTCAACCACCATGGATCAGGAACTCGATTTAGAGCAGCCGTCTATGAGTCTGGATGAGGAGGAGTATGAATTATCTGCCTTCAGCGATGAGGAGCAACAGGAAGACCGCCCTAGTGAAATCTATGATGAGATGGAGCAAAGGGGGGCAACTTTCCCAATGGAGGAATTAGAACAGGAAGAGCCACCTTTTAATTTTGAGGATGACTTCGAGGAAATGTCTCCCAGTGCGGAGGAAACATCAGTTAGCTTTGAGGATGACTTCGATGAACTCTCTGCTGGTGATGAGGAAGACACATCAGTTAGCTTTGAGGATGACTTCGATGAACTCTCCCAAAGCATTGAAGAAGAGTTGGAGATGGAAGAGGAAAGCACCAGTAATGATGAGGAGTTACTAGATCTGGGAGCGATTGCCACAGAAAGTGATGAGGTACTTGATTTTGGTCAGTCCTCTGCTAGTGATGAAGATGAGTTTGATTTGAGCGATTTATCCTCAAGCTTCGAGGAGGAGGAGAATGATAATGATACAGACTCGCTTCTTGATGATGTTTGGCAAGAAATGAGTCAAGAAAGTTGGCGAAGTAATCAGTAACGTTGTTCCTGTTGGCTCAATTAACAGTGGTTGATAGCTGATGAACTGTAAGCATGTCTAAACGTTCGGATTGGACGCCGCTTCACGCCCGTATTCATCAAACGCTAAAGACAAGACAGCTCTTAGCGCCGAGCCGTCATGTTTTGGTGGCTGTATCAGGGGGACAAGATTCCCTCTGTTTAATGAAACTGCTTTTGGATTTGCAGCCGAAGTGGAAATGGCAGCTCGCTATTGCCCATTGTGATCACCGTTGGCCCGCAGACAAGGGGTTGGCGGATCACATTCAACAACTGGCTCAGGGTTGGGCAATTCCCTTTTATCTAGAAATCGCGGCTCAAGTGACTCAGAGTGAGGGAGCGGCTCGACAATGGCGTTATCAAGCATTAGGTAAGATTGCCCAAGCTCATGGGTTTCAAGATGTGGTTACAGCTCATACCCAGAGCGATCGCGCGGAAACAGTTTTGTATAATCTGATTCGAGGCACAGGGGTTGATGGTCTACAATCGCTGACCTGGCAACGTCCTCTAGTCCCAGGGGTGCAGCTTGTGCGCCCATTACTAGAAGTCACCCGTGGGGAAACGGGGGAGTTTGTGGAGCAACAGCACCTACCGGTTTGGCTGGATACCTATAATCAAGATCTGCGCTATGCTCGCAATCGCATTCGCCAAGAGGTGCTACCTTATTTCAAAACTCATTTTAATCCGCAAGTGGAAACGGTTGTTGGTCATACAGCAGAACTGTTACGCGCTGATGTTGAGTATTTAGAGACGGCGGCGCAATCATTACGCGAGCAAGCCATGGTTTCTACGAGTGAGAATGAACCCAAGACAGCTCTAAAACTCAATCGCTTAGTCTTGCGACAAGCTCATCTCGCCCTACAACGCCGTGCTATTCGACAGTTTCTAGCAATTGTCCAATCGACGGCTGCCAATTTTGAGCAAATTGAAGCAATTACGGCTTTAATTAATGCACCCAATCGCTCTGGTACCTCATCCTTTCCAGGAGGAGCAAGCGCTCAAGTCCAAGGGGACTGGATTATTTGGCACGACAGTCAGGGGGAGTAGAGGAAGCCATGTAGAAACGTGCTTTTGAACAAAAGTTGAGCGCAGTCCCTACCTATAATCCTGATTTAGGTAGGGTTAGCGAAACACCTACAATTTTGGTATAATACTAACAGGTACGGCGACGTTTGTTCGGCACGAGATGGTACCTAGAAAACTTAAGATTAGGCGGTTCCAGTAGAGACTATTTGTTACAATAACGCATCTACTGGGTAAAAATCTTAGTGCGTTTATAAGGCTTTTTTAGTCTTAGCTCCCTAGTAGAAATAGCAGGGAGGAGTGCCAAGGCAGAAGTTCCTGGTATTCACCGAGAACAGCGGCTCTTCGTGGTAACAGCAGGAGAGAATCCCCAACTAGATTGCTTGCAATTAGTTGGGGTCTGTTCAAGCCTTGGAGCCTTGGAGCCATGCTCCATTATGAAGCCGCCAGTTCCGGTGATTCAACCATGCCATCAACCGTTTGTCGCATCTCAGAAATTGCCTGGAGTTGATAGTCGCCAACTTCCTGAATTTGATTGAGCGCTTCTGCGATTGCTTCGAGTATCTGGCGAATTTGATTAAGCGCCTCTTGTTTGGACGGTAAGAGTTCTTGATAAAGATTAACTTGACTCCAAAGTTCAGCGACTTCCATTTGCATCGATTGCCAGTTTTCTTCCAAGCTTTGTAACTCAGAGCGTTTGGCATCTTGATCACTCGCTTGCTGAGCAATCATCTCCTCAGCTTGGCTAATGCTTTGGCGCATTTGCTCAACCTGGCTTTCCAGTTTTTCCAGTTCGCTTTCCTGCTGTTGTCGCTGAGCTTCAAGCTGGTTTAAGACTGGACCGAGGTCAATTTTATGGGTATCGTCGCTACTCCCGTCACTAATACCCTGGCGACGGCGTAAGACACGGACATGCTGATTGAGAATTTCTTCTCTCTCCCGCAGGTTACGGCGTTGACCGACGAGAGTTTCATCAAGCATTTGATAGCGGTCTTGCTCGTCGGCTAACTCGGTTTCCAAACTAATGCGATCGTACTCGCTGGCGTTATTAATTTTTTCTTGTATTTCTTCTACCGATTGGCGCTGGAATGTGAGTTCCTCTTCCTGATCATTGACAAAACGCACCACTCTCTCTAAATCTTGCTGTAAATTTTGCACGATTTCCTGGAGTTCACCCAGGGGCATATTTTCCAGCCCTTGAATGTCAACCTCTTGGCTAATTTTGACATCGGCTGAGGTGGTTGCTAAACGGGCAAGCTCTTGATGTAACTCTTGGTGAGTTTGGAGTTGCAGGCTCAGTATATGTAAGGATTCTTGCTTCATTTCCCAGGCATTCTGCTGCACCTTGAATTCAGCTTGCGCCTCTTCAAATGAGGTTTGAACCAGCTCTAACTCTTGCTTACGCCGTTGAATTTCTAACTCTTGCTCGTCAATGTCGGTTTGTCGTTGCTCAGCTTGTTGGCGCTTATATTCCAGTTTTTGCCAGTCATTATCCAGTTCTGACTGTTGTTGATCAACGATTTCAAACGCCTGATTCAACTGTTCCCGCACGGTATCTGTAGGAGCGACAGCGGTGGATAGGCGATCGAGCAACTCCTGCATCGCCGCCACGTCTTCCTCACTTAAACCGGAGGTTTGTTGCCGATCAGCTTGTTGCTCTTCCAAACGCCGCTGTTCACCGCGCAGATGTTCCCAAGCGCCTTCTAGTTCCTGTTGTTTTCGCTCAAACTCTTCTTTGAGTCGTTCCGATTCCTCTTTCGCACTTTCAATGTCTTGACGCTGCTGATCAATTTGTTCCGCCTCTTCCTCCAGGGCTTGCATCTGTTCCAGCCGCGCTTCCATTTCCATCTCGCGGCGGTTGAGTTCTTGACTTTGATAGGTCAAGGACTGCTTCCACTGTTCAATTTCTTCTTCTTGACTTTTCGCCTTTTCCAACAGACGAGAAAAATTTTGTAAGATGTTCGCCAGTCTCGTCCCGGCTGGCTCAATGTCGCCTTGAACTTGTCGATTGTTGCCAAGGTTGACAATTACCAAAGCCCCATCACCCATACTACCGGCTTCGTCTCCTGGGATGGTTTCTTCCCCCGGAACAGCGCTCCAACTCTGATCATTCCGCTGACAAGCCAGCAGTTTGAGTTCGGCCTTACTGCCACCAAAACTGGCAAAACCGCTTTTCTGCTTTTTGACTTCTGCTAGATACAGCACACTGATCGTCCTCTTTACTTGTCTTGTACCCAATTCATGACTAAGCTAACCTGAGCTGGCTCAACCGTGGATTAGGTTGCTGGTCGCACTGCTCCTGATTTGATCTTGAGCTAACCCTGATTGATAGACCGAGCAGCTTTGTCTACAATGCTAGCCTTTGGCAAGTGACAGGGACAGCCATGTCTTGGACTATCGTCCTGACCTCAGCTATCACAAGATAGTCCTGACGGATGGAGGAATGCTACAGATTTCCCACTCGACCATCAATTCATGTTTATTTAACGAAGCCATTCTCGATCCATGACTTTGGCTGTATTACAATTAGTTATAAATATCTATGAGAAATTATAAGTCTTTGGCTTGCACATATACCAGCTTTTTGCTCAATCCCGCTCCATTGGCTATAAAATTTAGTTCGGTAAGTGGATGGCTGTATTCTTGTTACTGTTTGAACAAGATGCCTAGCTTCGGCTAGTAAGACCCCTTGCTAGACACACCTGATTGTTTTCATTTTAGCGGTTAATTCATCGTTGCCGCCATCCGCCTTGTCCCTTTATCCTAGCTAACTTGGCTTATTGGCTATCGACGCGATCGCTCACCGCCGTCCCATCCGCCTGCTCAGGAGGTGTTACAGCAAGTCTAGTCCTCAATTATACTGAATACATGGAGGTTTTGATTTACTCTTGTCCCAGAAAAACAGTATAAATTTCAGTGGCTCTATTGAGTAAAGTTAATTGAAAGTTTAACAATGCTTAAGTTGAAATACAGCCGTTAAACGATCCATTCAAATTTGATTAGATGATAGCTTAACATGGTCAGTCAGCGGTGGTGGTACAGCATAAAGTTTTTGTTGAGGTTGACATGGCAGGCAACCTGATAACCAAACAGACCATGCTTCGTCTCAGCATTGAACGCAAGGTTTTAGGAGTACATTTTCCTTAAAATGCAGGGAACGTTAAATGAAATTGATATCCGCAGTATCCTGCAACTGATCGAACTGGGTCAGCGCACAGGAGAACTGTTAGTTGAGGCGCACAGCTTCCACGCCAATAGCCTTGGTAGTGATGTGACTCATAAATTTACCCAGGGACGCTCCTACCTAGAGACCCCACCCCGTCGCCCTGGACCATTTTGGTTTGTTTTTTTCCTCAACGGACAAATTGCCTACGCGGCAAACAGTGATCACAGTTTGTCACGACTGCGCGATTACCTGCGTCGCTATCGAGCCGAAACTGCTTTAGATAACATAGAAGAACTCTCGATTGATTCAACTAATGCTCCCGAATACGGCTATCTTTGGGCTTTGTTAGAAAACCATATTATCACGCCGGCTCAAGGGCGCAGCATCCTCCGCAGTATGGTGCATGAAACCCTATTTGACCTGCTTAGCCTCCACAATGGGTATTTTGTATTCGAGGTCGGTCCAGCATTAGCGCCCCAACTTACCACCTTAGAAATTGCCCCCCTAGTGACCAAGATTATGAAGCAAGTACAGGAGTGGAAGCAATTTCATCCTCATATCCAATCCCCCAATCAATGCCCGGTGATTACTGATGAAACTAAATTAAAGGCTCGATTGCCAGAAAATGCATTTAGAACCCTACAACGGTGGGCAAATGGCAAGAATTCTTTGCGGCAGATGGCTCGCTATCTCAATCGTGACATCCTGACTGTCACCCGAGCTATTTATCCCTATATCCAAAGGGGTTGGATTCAATTGCTGAGTTCAACACCCCAAGAAACCCTCGCGGTTCGACAACCGTGGGAATCCACCTATTCAGATTATGCACCATCGGTGGTTTGTATTGATGATGACAAGGCAGTTGGCAAGACTGTCGAGTATATGTTGCAAGCTCAAGGATATGAAGTAACGGCGATTCAAAATCCCCTCGAAGCTCTGAGCTTACTCTTTCAAATCAAACCCGCTCTAATTTTATGTGACGTAGTCATGCCCAAACTCGATGGATATGAACTGTGTGGCATGTTACGGCAATCCACGGTATTTCGACAAACTCCCATCATCATGCTGACGGGCAAAGATGGCTTTATTGACCGCGTCAAAGCTCGCATGGTAGGCTCAACGGACTATTTGACTAAACCGTTTGGAGCAAGTGAGCTGTTGATGTTGTTGGAGAAATACGTAGGTCCAGGAGATCCGGAAAAAATGGGTTTCGATAGTTCCCGCCCAACCCGAGAGGAGGAGGTAGAGGCAACCGATATCACCAAGTCAGCATCGGCTTAAAAAGAGCGATCGCGTGACAAGCATAAAGGTAATTCTTCCGCTACAATCACCTCATAGACTCATGCCGCCATACGCCCTGCTCCGTTTAGCCGTTGAGCCTGTCACAATGGAGGCGGGGCGTCAGTACAGGATGAAGCTACCATAAAGGATACATTAATCATTACTCTATCTATGTTTAAAGGTATAGCTCAAGGGTATAGCTCAGTTCACGTTCAAAATTTGTGCGCTTATTGGCAAGTCAGGTAGGGGGTTATGAGTACAGTTTTGGTTGTAGAAGATAGTTTGGCACAACGACAGATGATCTCAGACCTCCTCAAAGGCAGTGGGTTGACGGTCTCTGTAGCCAGCGATGGAGTGGAAGCCTTAGAACATATTCTGCATTCTTGTCCTGATGTAGTGGTATTAGATATTGTTATGCCTCGTATGAATGGGTACGAGGTCTGTCGTCGTTTAAAGGCTGACCCCAAAACCCAAAATGTACCCGTGGTCATGTGTTCTTCAAAAGGCGAAGAATTTGATCGATATTGGGGAATGAAGCAAGGAGCAGATGCCTACATCGCTAAGCCCTTTCAACCCACCGAGTTGATTGGTACAGTCAAACAGCTACTCCGGTCATAAATATAGTTAAGACTCTAGCTGCCAATGGTTGGAAATCCGGATTTTTTAACAGATACTGGTCAAGATCAAGCCCCGGAATTGCAAGAATTAGAAAGTCCTGAGGGTGAATTGCACTTGCGGTTTTACGTCCCTTCTGGTATGGAATTTGCTTTACCAGCGACTGGGATTAAAGAAGTGCTTGAACCATCTCCCAACCAGATCACCCCCATCCCGAATGCTTCTCCCTTATTACTAGGGACGATAAACATGCGAGGTCGGGTCATTTGGGTGGGTGATCTAGGTCAATTTCTGGGAGAGGCGATACCCGTCAATACAGATCGAGCCGAAATTCCCGTCATTGCTATCGAAGACCAAGATACAATGCTCGGTTTAGCGGTGGAGCGAATTGTGGATATGGATTGGTTAGATGTGGAGCAATTACAAATAGCAATGAATGTTCCCGATACGATGGCACCTTTTTTAAAAGGAGAGTGGTTATTAGATCCAGAGTCCAATCAATTTTTACGACTTCTCGATCAGGTGGCAATTCTACGAGCAGCACGGTGGGCAGCATGAATGAATAGTACAAGCAAGGAAAAAGAGAGCAAATGTTTGCTTTTTCCTTTTTCCTGGTGAGCAACGGGAGGAGGTCAATGGCATCAAGTACGGATTACGTCCAGGAATATACACAAGCGCAAACGGCTTACGCACAAGGCAAATACCAAGAAGCTGCCGATATTATTAGTCGGTTGATAGAAGAGTTCCCCAATGATCCAAGTGCTTTGTTACTTAAGGGTCATATCTGTTGCTATGGTCTACAGCAGTACGATCAAGCAAGGGAACACTACGAACAAGTCCTTAATCTAACGTCTGAACCTGATTTTATCGAATATGCTCATAAAGGTCTAGAAGATGCTAGTCAACTGCCAAATGAGTTCGATCCTGTCGATTCAAGCCCATCCACAGAAGAATTCGATAACAGTTTCCAGGATATTGATGAAACGGATGATTTGAATGAAGTCCCCACACTAGAAACCTGGCAAGGCTCAGAAGCGATTGAAGAGTCGGAGGATTTCGATTTAGGGGCTTTAGATTTGGATGAAGTGGGAATGGGAGATGATTTTGACTCAACTTCATCTTCGCCCTTTACTGAACCCTTGGACAGTTCATTTATTGATGAATCAGAAACGACAGATGATCCAATTTATGCAGATGAGTCCAACCCATTTGCCTTGCCTGGTTTAGACGAAGATAGTGGTGATTGGGAAAATGATCAGGATTCTTTGAGTGATTTTGCTCTAGATGAGAGCCCATTTACTGAGGCAGATTATCAAGAAGAATCGAGTGATTTTGCTCTAGATGAGAGCCCATTTACCGAGGCAGATTATCAGGATAACTTTGAGGAATTTTCACCAGGGGCGTCTGAGGATGATACGGCGGCAACTTTTGTCATGCCCCCTGGTAGCATCCCTGAATTTGAAGGTTCTGAGGAGGATCTCTCACCATCTTATGAATCCGAATCCCATTTCGACCAAGACTTATCGGAAGTGGATCGGGAAATGGAGGGTTGGCATGAGGAATCTATCGACGAGTCATATCAGACAGATTACCCCGTTTATGAAGACGAAACCCTACTGATGGATTCAGCGGAGTTGGGGGAGGCTTTGCCAACGGATACGGATGAGTTTGACTATTCAGGAGCACAGACGGATGAAGCGATTGAGGCATTTGACGCAAGTGAGTACACTCAGGACGAGCCAGACTTTGATCAAAATGGATTTAACGCTCCCGATCCGTTTGACTTTGAGAGCTTTGACGATGCTTTCACCATGGATGACATAGCTGAAGCTGATGCCGAAAGCTTTTCAGAACTTGAAGAAAATCAAAATACTCAAGAGGGGTTTTTAGACGTTTTTGATGTATTTGAAGATGATTTAGGCTCTCTTCCCGATTTCGCTATAGACGATCAGGATGAATTATCTGACCCCGGTGCGAGGGAATCAGATTTTGATGTCTTAAGTAACAGTGGGGTAGTACCAGCAGCAGGCGAAGGTGGGGGAGTTAGCGAAAATGGCGATGCCGTCCGAGATAGTATAGCCGCTCATCAGAAATCTGCTCAGGGGTATCGCTCAAGCGATAGTGATGAAGAAATATTCAGTCTTAGTAGCTCAACTGAACAACTCCCAGTTTTTAATCAAACCAAAGAGGGGGGACACGAGGCGATAGTTAATGTTGAGCAAGGATGGCTGGCTCCCTTTGAAAATGCTTCCCTCAATCATAAACAGTGGATTACGTCTTTTGCCGCAGGGATTGCCTCCGCTTTTGTGGTTGCCATAGTGAGTTTTTCGGCACAAAGTATTACTGCCCGAAGTGCAATATCCGAAGGGCAAGCTCAAGGAGCGATCGCAAATCTCAAATTCGCCCATGCTTTAGCCAGTGGTGCGGCATTTGCTGCCAGTTTTGGCATTACCCTATATCTGGGTCGGATCACCACTCGCCAGATTCAACAGGTTACAGCAGATTTACAAACCCAGTTTGACTCCGTTGCTCAGGGGAATCTTAATGTCAGTGTCCCCATCTACTCCGAGGGAGAACTAGGTCAGCTAGCTTCGGGTTTCAATCAGATGGCGCGAGTGATCCTAACCACCACCAGCGAAGCCACCCGGAAAGCTGAAGAACAAGAACAAGCCAAAGAAGACCTGCAACGCCAGGTGATTCGATTGCTTGATGATGTTGAAGGAGCCGCACGCGGTGACCTGACGGTTCAAGCTGAAGTGACAGCCGACGTTTTGGGTGCCGTGGCTGACTCCTTTAATCTAACCATTCAAAATCTACGGGAAATCGTCCAACAGGTAAAAGATGCCGCGCGTAAAGTAACCAAGGGTTCTACTGAAAGTGCGGCCTTTGCCGGCAGTTTATCCAATGACGCCTTGCGCCAAGCCGAGGAACTGGCAGTTACCCTCAACTCCGTTCAGGTGATGACCGACTCAATCCAGCGAGTCGCTGAAGCCGCCCGGGAAGCCGAGGAAGTCGCCCACACCGCTGCTGATGTCGCTCACAGAGGAGGTCACGCTGTAGAACATACGGTGGCAGGTATCTTACAAATCCGGGAAACAGTAGCAGAAACAACGCGAAAAGTCAAGCGTCTGGCTGAATCTTCCCAGGAAATTTCTAAGATTGTCGCCGTAATTTCCACAATTGCCTCCCGAACCAACCTGTTAGCGCTCAATGCCAGTATCGAGGCAGCTCGAGCTGGAGAGGCGGGTCGAGGATTTGCCGTCGTTGCTGATGAAGTGCGGCAACTGGCAGATCGCTCAGCCAAGGCACTCAAAGAAATTGAGCAAATCGTCATGCAGATTCAAAGCGAAACCGGGTCAGTAATGACGGCGATGGAAGAAGGCACTCAGCAGGTTATTGATGGAACCAAACGGGCAGAGCAAGCCAAACAAGCACTGGAAGACATTATCCAAGTGTCCAATCGCATTGATGCTCTGGTGCGGGCAATTAAAGCGGATACAGTTGAGCAAACCGAAACATCCCGTGCTGTTGCCCAAGTCATGCAATCGGTTGAGCTAACTGCCCAAGAAACATCTCAGGAAGCCCAACGGGTGTCCAGTGCCTTGCAAAACTTGGTCGGTGTGGCACGAGATCTACTAAATTCTGTAGAACGTTTCCGTGTGGAATCAAGTGAGAGCAGGTAGTCCAATACTTTTTCAGTAATGTTTGCTAACAAATACACTCTCTTGCGAAAGGGCGTATCAACCAATTCCACAGCAACAAAGAATAAATGACAAATGACAAATGATCGATGAATGAAACCCCCTCCAGTTCTAGCTTAGGATTGTGGACTCTGCGCTTGCTAGCTGCCATTTTATTAGGCGGTCAAGTCATCGTTCATCTTCTCGGTGGCAAAATCCACCGACGCAATACCCTCGATCAAATGGCAGTCGTTGGTCCGGATTCACTAACTAT
The DNA here is from genome assembly GCF_040226375.1 of Coleofasciculus sp. G2-EDA-02. Classification (NCBI taxonomy): domain Bacteria; kingdom Bacillati; phylum Cyanobacteriota; class Cyanophyceae; order Coleofasciculales; family Coleofasciculaceae; genus Coleofasciculus; species Coleofasciculus sp. G2-EDA-02. Next base: position 63,487 of record NZ_JAVKEW010000072.1, read on the forward strand.
TGCCATGATCACGGCTAGTTTTATCGGTGCAGTGTTTACCATTCAGGTAACGCGAGAATTTATTAACTTTGGGGCAACTACAGCCATCGGAGGGGTTTTGGCACTGGCATTGAGCCGGGAACTTGCGCCTGTGTTAACGGCTGTGGTTATTGCCGGACGAGTAGGTTCAGCATTTGCGGCTGAAATTGGCACGATGCGCGTGACTGAACAAATTGACGCGCTTTATATGCTCAAAACTGATCCCATTGATTATTTGGTCATTCCTCGTGTCATTGCCTGCTGTCTAATGCTGCCGCTATTGACAATTCTCTCGATTATTCTCGGCATGACAGGAGGTGTATTGATTGCCATTAATTTCTACAATATTCCCCAATCTGTGTTTCTGGATTCCGCCCGGAATTTCCTGGGAATCTGGGATTTGTTTACGGCGATGATTAAAGCCGCTGTATTTGGGATGCTGATAGCCGTCATTGGCTGTAGCTGGGGATTGACCACTACTGGTGGTGCCAAAGGAGTCGGTCAATCCACGACAACGGCAGTCGTCACAGCTTTACTCGCCATTTTCATCACTAACTTTTTTTTATCGTGGCTGATGTTCCAAGGCACAGGCAGTGCAGTTCTGTAATCAGGGGTATATTAAAATAGATCGATTATGTCGATAAACAACGGAAATTTAGTCAAGTGACCTCTGCTACTTCTTCATCTTCATCAACCCAAACCATCGAACTTGCCCCTAGCTACGCGATTCCTTTGGTATTGGTTGTGGGCAGTATACCTATTGTGCTGCTCCAAATTTGGGTTGGTTTACTCATTTCTCTTTTCGGGTTATTTTTAATGATTCAAGCGGTAACCATCCGTCTGCAATTTACCGAAACCGCATTGGATATCTATCGTTCCCAGACTCTCATTCGCCGTTTTCCTTATAAAGACTGGTCAAATTGGCGGATCTTCTGGTCATCATTTCCAATCCTTTTCTATTTTAAGGAAGTTAATAGCATCCACTTCTTGCCCATTTTATTTGATTCCAAGCAGCTTAAACTCTGCTTAGAGGAGCGCTGTCCCCAGATTTGAGATTGATTTTCGATATGCCTTGCCAAATTAATGCTTAGGCTTGAGAACACCTTTGATCGAAGGCTCTCTTGCCAGGTAACTCACCCTTGCGAATAATCCCACCGTTTAGGGGTTGGGAGTGTAAATCATTATTCAGATACTAATTATTCAATGAATTCAGACGAACCACAAAGCCAGGAATCCAATCCAGAACAACAACCAATCCTTGAGGTATTTGATGAAAAATCTCCAGAGCAAAAACCCGAAACAGAAAGACCTGAGCCCTTAATTGAGCTATCTTACCAATCTGACGTGACACAACCACAAGCTGACAATTCAAAGGCTTTAGACTTACCTGCGCCAGATGATGAGAATCAGATGACGCCATCAAGTGATCAACAGGAAACAGTGGCGAATTTCACTCAAAGGATAGCTGACCTTGAGTGGCAAGAACAGCAGTTGAGGCAAAAAATTGCCCAGTTACAAGCCAGCCAAAATCAGATTTTATCGGATCAGTTGACCAAAACCCAAGCCACCATCCAACAAATGCTCCAAGAAGGGTTAAGCGAATTAGAGCAGCGCAAGCAAGCCCTTTTGATTTCTGTGGAGCAACTCGAACGCCGCCGAGAACGCATTCGCACGGAAATGCGAACCACATTTGCTGGGGTGTCTCAAGAATTAGCTATTCGGGTGCAGGGTTTTAAAGACTATTTGGTTGGCAGTTTACAAGACTTGGTTGTGGCGGCTGAACAGTTAGAATTAGCGGAACCGACAGCAGAATCGTTCCAACCTAGGATGGATGAACCACAGCCGCCAGCCTCTTCGCCTACACCCAAATTTGCTGAACAGGCGTTTCAAGATCAGATCCGGCAAATTCGGGACATTATTGACCAATACCGCAAGATGCCAGATTACTATGGTCCGCCTTGGCAATTGCGGCGCACGTTTGAGCCAATTCATGGGGAGCGAGTGTCCAATTGGTTTTTTACTCAAGGGGGGCGTGGGGCAATTCGCACTATCGGTAGCCGCTTGCAAAATATTTTGGTCGCCTCCGCCGTGATGTCTGTTCTGCGGACGCTTTACGGTGATAGACTACGCACTCTGGTTCTTGCCAATAGCCCTGAACGGCTAGGAGAATGGCGCAGAGGATTGCAGGATTGTCTGGGCATTTCCCGCAGTGATTTTGGTCCGGAACGGGGGGTGGTTTTATTTGAGGAAGCATCAGCCCTGGTGCAAAAAGCGGATCGGTTGATGACCCAGAAACAACTTCCTTTAATCATTGTTGATGAAACAGAAGACCAGATTCGTCTTTCAATTCTGCAATTTCCTCTCTGGTTAGCCTTTGCTCCAGATCCTCAGCAAATGAATAATTATTAATAATATATAGCGATTCTAAATGAGTTGTGAAAGGTGAGCATCTTGAAACCAATACATAGCAAAGATCTCCTTGGAAAAAATTGCCACAACCTATTTAGAATTGCTATAAAGTATGCTTAATAATTCTTTACTTTTTCATATTGACAAGTATTGCTGGAATTATGACAATCAAAAATTGACAGAACTTACGCAACTGTCACAGGCGACTCCAGGAACGGTGTTTTAACCTGCTTCGGAGTATCCTTTGAGAATCCTTGGTTATTTACACCAAGGAGAAGTCAAGCGCGAACAACTGTCATCGTCAATGTAAAAGAAAGGAACTAAATACTCTATCAGACCGTTGGGAATTGTGCCTGTTGAGGGCAAAAATTTTTGCTTAAATGCAAAGGAGATATTCAATTAATGAGTATTCCGATTCAGGTTTCACCCGCGACGAACGATCTGACCCTATCCATGGATCAGACCTTCGCCGAAGTGGTGAAGGTAACTATCCCGAAATCTGGGGTAGTCCCGAAAGTGGATGTCTATTTTCTGGCAGACACGACCAGTAGCATGAGGGATGCGATCAATGCTGTCAAAGTTGGTATATCGGATGTCCTAACCGAAATCGGGGCGCTAGGAGCCGATGTCCAGTTCGGGGTTGGCGAATATAAAGACTTTCCGGCTCCAGATCCTGGCAGACATCCCTACGCCTTCCTGCACCAGCATAGCCTGAGTGCCAACACAGCCGAGATCCAAGCCGCCATCGCTACCTGGACGGTCACTCCAGGTCTAGACGTTCCCGAGGCTCAGTTTTACGCCCTCGATCAGCTTGCCGAAGCACCAGGTGGCACGATTGGTTGGCGTGCTGATTCTCGGCGGATCATCGTCTGGTTTGGTGACGCAGCCGGTCACGACGCCGTATGCCAGCAAATCTCCGGTCTATCCTACGACATCACCGAGGCATCGGTCACCGCGAAACTATTGGCAGAAAAGATCAAGGTGCTAGCCCTAAGTTTGAGCAGCAGCGGCGCTCCGGTGGGGCTGGACGACGATCCAAAAGCGAAAGCTACAGGGTATCAGCCATTCTGCGGCAATCCGGGCGGCACCCCCGGACAAGGGACAAGGATTGCCAAGACTACGGGTGGCAAAATTATCCAAGGTGTCAGTGCCGACACGATTGTGGAGACGATCAAAACTGAATTGGCAGCACAGATCACTGCAATTGGCAACGTCAGTCTGGTAGCCAGTGGAGCCACCGCACCATTTGTGGTTGCGATCGCACCTAGCGATGGTTATGGTCCGCTGAGCAGAGATCAAGACCATGAACTTAGCTTTGACGTTGACTGGATTGGCACAGTAGAAGCCACCTACGAGGATCAGGTATTTAGTGGCTCCCTTGATGTCATTGCCGATGGAGAAGTCGTTGGCGGCAAGACCGTCACAATTACAGTACCACTTGATGAGGAAATTACCATGCCACGCCCAGATGATCGTTCCGGTACCTGGATGTTGATTCACCAAGTGACGGGTCTTTATTTTATAGTTCGTGGTTACACTCCTGCTTTGAATCGGGTGGTTCAGGTATGGGCGGAGGATCCTCCTCGAAATTTTGCGGTACCTCAGCAAGGACACCTGTGGGTTCTGGTCAAGCAGACCGATGGAACTTACCTGATCCAGACCCGGGATTCTACCCAGCTGTTGTATCTCCAAGCGCCAAACACACCTGGGCAAAGCGCTGCCCCAATGTTGCGACCCCGCGAAGAAACTAACGATTTCCAATCCTGGGTATTGGTTCCAGTCACCAGTGATCCCGACACTTACGTCATCCAATCGAAGAGATTCAGCAATTGTGCCTTGGGTCTTGATCAAGGTAATTGTACCAACGGCCATAATATAGTCCTCAGCAACTCCTGGGGAAGACCAACTTGGCATGAATATTGGCGACTGACCGAATTTCCGGCTAATGCTCAGTGATCAAAGATAGCAACTGCCTGTTGAAGGCAAAAATTTTTGCTTAAATGCAAAGGAGATATTCAACTTAATGAGTATTCCGATTCAGGTTTCACCCGCGACGAATGATCTGACCCTATCCATGGATCAGACCTTCGCCGAAGTGGTGAAGGTAACTATCCCGAAATCTGGGGTAGTCCCGAAAGTGGATGCCTATTTTCTCGCCGACACAACGGGTAGCATGAATAATGCGATCGCGGCGGTCAAGAGCGGCATCCTCGATGCTATGACCAGAATCCAGGGCTTAGGGGCAGATGTCTGGTTCGGGGTTGGCGACTACAAGGACTTTCCGGCTCCGGTTGCTGACGAACATCCTTACGGATTCGCCCACCAATGTAGCCTGAGCGCCGATATCGCCGCCGTCAAAGCCGCGATCGATGCCTGGACAACCTCCCCCGGTCAGGACACGCCAGAAGCTCAGTTTTATGGACTCGATCAAGTAGCCGAACCACCAAGTGGTAAGATCGGTTGGCGTGCAGATGCCAAGCGGATTATTGTTTGGTTTGGCGACGCGGCTGGTCACGACTCAGTCTGCAAAGAAATTTCCAACCTTTCCTACGACATCACCGAGGCATCGGTCACCGCCAAGCTCGTGGCAGAGAAGATCAAAGTGCTGGCGCTTTCCATGAACACCAACTATCGTGCTCCTGCAGGACTCGACGACGATCCCGTAAGATCCTCCAGCGCGTTTAGGTCTAGATGCGGAGAGCCTGGTGGCACCCCTGGTCAAGGGAGCCGAATCGCCAAGGCAACGGGTTGCAAGCTAGTCCAAGGTGTCAGTGCCGACACGATTGTGGAGACAATTACCACAGAATTGGCAGCACAGATCACTGCGATTGGGAACGTCAGTCTGGTAGCTAGCGGCGCCACTGCACCATTTGTCGTTGCGATCGCACCTAGCGATGGTTATGGTCCGCTGAGCAGAGATCAAGACCATGAACTTAGCTTTGACGTTGACTGGATTGGCACAGTAGAAGCCACCAGCCAAACTCAGGTCTTCAACGGCTCCCTTGATGTCGTCGTTGACGGCGAAATCCTTGGCGGCAAACCCGTCAAAATCACAGTTCCAAGTTCCGTTCCAGAACTACCCCCAATTGAACCCGAGGATGAAGATATGGTCACACGCCCAGATGATGTTTCCGGTACCTGGATGTTCATTCACCATGTGACAGGTACTTATTTACAATCAATCGGTTACAGTCCCAATGTCAACGATTATGTCCATACCTGGAACCTTGATCCTCCTAATACTACAGCAGGATACCAAGGACACCTGTGGCTGCTGACCAAGCAGACCGATGGCACTTACTACATCCAATGCTGGGAGAAAGATGTCACCTTCAAGGAGCAGTTGTATCTCCAAGCACCAGCCAAACCGGGGAATGACGGGTATCCAAGGTTGCAACGGCGCAGCCAAACTGAATTGCAGTCCTGGGTATTGGTTCCAGTCAGCGGAGATCCCGACACTTACGCCATCCAACCCAAGGCATACCCCGAATATGCCCTAGGTCTGATTGGCAATAATTGTCAAAACAGCATCGGTGTGGTTGCCAACCGCACCTGGGGAAAACCAACTTTTCATCACTATTGGCGACTGAGCAAGGATTACGTTGGTGGCAATTAAATCTGAGTACAGACAGCTATCTACCATGGCGGTAAGCTGATATAAACAATAGACATTTGCTGAAAAAGAATCTGAAACTTTGCTCCTGTCTAGGAAAAAGTCGGATTTCAGGAGATGTCTATTTTTTTTCCTTAATCTGTGCTTTTATATTAGTTTTTTGTGCCTATAGCTTGATCCTGTGGCAGAATTGAACAGGAGGATTACGAAGACAATTGGCTTTATTTGGCGTTGATTTTTATTTTAGTCCCGCTATTCCCAGAAAGTTTATATTGTTAATTGTGGAGGGTTTGAAACGATGATGCTTGAGTTGAGTTGGATTGGGCTACTGCTGATTACCGCTTACTTACTTGGCTCAATTCCGACTGGATATTTGGCTGGACGTCTGGTTAAAGGAATTGATATTCGGGAGGTCGGTTCGGGATCGACGGGGGCTACCAATGTTTTGAGAAACCTGGGAAAAGGTCCGGCTTTCGTTGTTTTACTGATTGACGCGGCTAAAGGAGTTGGTGCTGTTGCTTTGGTGCATGGCTTCTTTTCCCTAACGGGAACATCCGTGATCCCAGATACCTGGAAACCTTGGTTGGTGGCTGTCGTCGCCTTGGTGGCGATGGTGGGTCACAGCAAATCGATTTGGATTAACTTTACGGGAGGAAAATCAGCCGCCACAGGGTTAGGCGTCTTATTGGCTATGTCTTGGTTTGTCGCGTTGAGTGTATTGGTAATCTTTATTGGGGTCGTCAGTTTCTCGCGGTTTGTCTCTCTGGGTTCTATTGCGGCTGCGATCGCGGTTGCTGTTTTGATGATAGTCTTAGCCCAACCGTTGCCTTACCAGATATTTGGGGTTATGGCGGGGCTATATGTTATATTACGACATCAAGCCAATATTCAGCGTCTACTCGCCGGTACTGAACCCCGGTTAGGGCAATCTGTATCACCAGAAGTGATCAGCAGTTAAAACCTTGTTGGTATGAACCTCTCAGGTTAAACCTGATGTGAACTAGGATGGAGATAGTCAGTTTCTTTCCAAGTACCGTGAACCAGTACGATCCTAAACTTGCTCAGTTTAACCTATCAGGCGTGGGCTGTTGGCTCACCCTATTAGCCACATTTTTATTACTGGGAACAGTTGGCTTGGGCTGGCTGGTCAACGGATTCTTAATTCTGATTGGGTTAGCCATCCTAGCGCCAGTCATTGGCTGGGTTGGCTTTCGCTGGTGGTTACAGCGTAATTTGGTTGAGGATAAATGTCCCGTTTGCGCCTACGAGTTTACTGGATTTAATCGTACCGAATGTCGCTGTCCCAACTGTGGCGAATTGTTGAAAGTCGAACAGGGTCAATTTAACCGCTTGACGCCGCCAGGTACGATTGATGTAGACGCCGTAGAGGTTTCAGTGAAGCAGCTTGAAGATTAAGCGAGTTGAAAGACCCATGGGTATCTCACTCCCTAGGAAAAAACTCCCATCGACTCCTGAAACCAACGCCAGTTCTGTTCTGGCAAGTTCCTTTCTCAAGCAATGACCGGAAATTTGGGTTCAGGCTTCCCGTCCTTCAAGGACGGCTTGGATTTCTGATGTACTTTTTCAGCACTTCAAGAGGGCATCCACCAACAGAAACCGCAAAGTAGCTAGGACTCCAAAGCTTGTTTTTGCTCTCGTTTGTGTATCCAGCTTGTCCATAACGGCGACTAGACACCCCATGCAAGCGCATTAATAATTTGGGATATCGATAACTTAGGGGGATACTCAATTAAAACATGAAATAGTTGTCTAATTTGGCAGACCAACATATAATAAATAGCACCATGAAAGCGAGACACAACTACCGAATCTATCCCACGCCAGGGCAACAGAAGTCGTTAGCCCGCTTGTTTGGTTGTGTCCGTGTGGTGTGGAATGATGCACTGGCGCTGTGTCGGCAGTCCCAGAAGTTTCCCAAAAATAGCGAACTGCAAAAGATTTGCATCACTCAGGCTAAGAAAACCGTTGAGCGAGAATGGTTGAGTGAAGTCTCAAACATCCCACTACAGCAGTCTATAGCTGATCTAGGTGTCGCCTTCTACAATTTCTTCCAATCCTGTAAGGGAAATAGGAAGGGCAAAAAAGTTAATCTACCCAAGTTTAAGTCTCGCTGTTCTAAGCAGACAGCAAGATTCACCAAAGGTGGATTTAAGGTTAAAAAATCCAAGGTTTACTTAGCTAAGATTGGCGACATCAAAACGAAATGGTCAAGACCCTTACCGTCAAAGCCTAGTTCAGTAACAGTTATCAAAGATTGTGCTAACCGCTATTTTCTCAGTTTTGTGGTTGAGGTAGAGCCGGAGATTAGACCGGCTAAAAACCCATCTATCGGGATTGATTTAGGGCTGAAAACTTTTGCCGCTTGCTCCAACGGCTTCATAATCAATAGTCCAGATTCCTGTCGCCTCTACCGTAAACTTAAACGCGCTCAGAGGCGGTTAGCCAAGCGTACAAAAGGCTCGAAGCGGCGTGATCGGATGCGACTCAAAGTCGCCAAGCTCAATGCCAAAATCCGGGATAAGCGCAAAGACTTTCTGCACAAGCTATCCACCCAAGTGGTCAACGAAAACCAAGTGATTGCTTTGGAGGATTTGAACGTTGGCGGTATGCTCAAAAACCGTAAGCTATCACGGGCAATTAGCCAAGCTGGATGGTATGAGTTCCGGTCGATGTGTAGCGCAAAAGCCGATAAGTATAACCGCGACTTCGCTGTTATCAGTCGATGGGAGCCAACCAGTCAATGCTGCTCTGAATGCGGTTATCGCTGGGGCAAACTCGACCTATCTGTAAGGACGGTTGTTTGCCTCAACTGCGGCGTAGAACACGACCGGGATGATAACGCATCGACAAATATAGAAAAAGTCGGGGTCGGGCAGATCCACGACTCTAAACGGACGGGGAGCGCTTGTAAGACCTCAGTTGAGGCAGTGTGTGGTGAGCCGTCAACCCACCGAGAGTACGAACAGTTATCACTCTTCGACTGGTAGGAATCATCGTCCTTGTAGGGCGGTGAGGATGTCAATACTACTGCCTAATTAAGAGGGTATAACTTTGCCCTCCAGCGCTATCAACGATATAGATACGGTAAGTGCCTTCTTCCCAATATCCAGGTGCTTCAACGGTTTGCCCTGGCGCAGAGGCTAGCACACATTGTCTAGCACTTGCCACAGGTTCACCGGCTGGATTCAATGGCTCAATGATCAGAGCCGATTGACCTGCGCTTTGTACGCTGAACTTTAGAGAACCGAAGTCTTGTTCCAATGTGATTGTATACTGCGGTTGTACATTACCCACTTGGCAATTGTTCCCTTGAACGGAAGTGCCTTGGAGTTCCAGGGCATTAAATCCTGGCGCTAATCTTTGCACAGTCTGACTATGTAGCAACCCTGCGTTCGCTAACAGCATCGCCAACGTGGTTGGAAGAATCATCCACTGTTTTAGTCGTTTCATTATCTTAGGCTCCACTATGGTTTGAGTCATTTTCAAACTCATCGTCTTAAATTAATAGACCGCCTGAAACCAACTCTGTTCCTGTTTGTCAAGTGTCACGCCTTTATCATTCGTCATTAGACAAAGAACGGGGAACAGGGAAAACTCTTTCATCCCTCGCCCCGAAGAATTGCCCAAAACCTTGCCTCAACCTCTAGAATCAAAAAATATAACCTTTTTCTATAACCTAATTCTCTTGGCAGATGGAACCAAATCGAGACGAGGACCAATCCACGCCTGTGGGCAATCCCTTTCAACCGCCTTTCTATAACACTTATCCGATGAAAAGACGGTTCAATCAAATCACTGCTTGGTTTAACAACCTGCCTAGCGTTGGTAAAGTTATTGTGGTGATTGTCGGCGGGAGCCTGAGTCTATCCCTACTCAAGAGCGTTTTCCAACTGATTACGTCACTGATTAGCCTTGCCCTATTGGGAATAATCCTCTACGTAGTGTATAAATTTTTCATTACCCCTAAGTCTCCCCAATAATCGCCCACCCTTTATCCTCGTCGCGTGAGAGTTGAATATGACTAGCCCTACCATAAAACAAGTCAATAATCAAGCGGTTAGTCGCTCATTTTCACTGCGACTAAACCGGGCGTTTCCGATGATGACCAGGCGGTTGGCAGCAGTGGTTCTGGAAGTCTCGTTCGTGGCGGCGAGTGCGGTCATTCCGTACAGTATCGGCGAGTATGCCAAAGACCATTCCCCGGCTGAACCCGTTCCCATAAACCCTGTGGTTGCGGCTACAGAAGAGGCGATCGCGAAAACTCTAGCATATCCACGAGCGCGGTTAAATCGCCAAGTTGCCCCCCTGACCAACTTGTTCTGGTGTGGGGCAATTGTTATACCTGTAGTGGTGGTCAGTTGGCAGCTTTATCGATTGGGTAAAACGGGGCAAACCACGCCCAAACAGTGGTTAAAGCTGCGGGTGGTGACACCGATGGGAACACCACCGGGATTGATCCGGGCGGTTTGGCGCGAGGCAGTCGGACGGTGGGGATTGCCCCTGGGTACAGCCTATCTGCTTTGGCGTTATACGGGCGCATTTCCCGACTTTGGCATCTTATTAGGACTCGCGGGAGTCATGCTGCTCGTGGAACATGGCAGTGGTTGGATTCACTCACGACGCCGCACCCTACACGATCGCATGGCAGGAACATTCGTGGTGAATGCGTCTCAGGGATTGGAATCTGGGTCATTTAACGGCTGGCGTTCGCCCAGTCGGGATCACTCGGTTACCCTAGAATTTAACAACGGCTGGCATCAACATAGCGAAGCATCAACCAATGATCAGCCCACTCATCCATCCGTAACCACCATCGTCCTCACCTCCCAATCCCCATCCCGACGAGTTCCCAATCTGTGGTGGTGGATGCGCCGCCATCCAGGAGCTACCTTGCTGATTCTCTCCTTTGCGGGAATGGCATCGGTTTTGGGTACCTTTGTCGGGACTCAGGTGTATATCCAACGTCAGGCAAATTGGCGAGAATTTAACCAGCAGAATAACCAGGTATTTCTGGCGCTGGTTAAGCAGTTGAGTTCTACCTCAGCCACGGCTTTAGAAGAACGACAGGCGGCGATTCTGGCGCTGGCAAGGCTGGATGATCCCCGTGCTGTGCCGTTTCTGGTGGATTTATTGGGACAGGAAAAAACGCCGAGTCTAATTGATACCCTACAGCAAGCTTTGGTGAGTAAAGGTCCTGAAGCCCTACCGCCTCTACAACGGTTGAATCAGGCGCTACAAAATGATCGAGATACATTAGCCCTTCGGGGAACGCCGGGAGAGCAGCAGTTAGTCGCATTACGACAACGAGCAACCAATCGCGCGATCGCGAAAATTCTCACCATTTACAGCAGTGATCTGCACGACGCGGATTTGAGTCGCACTGACTTGAGTCAAATGGACACCCTTTCTGTTCAATTTACCTTAGTTTTAGATAACCTCGACCTAGCCGGAATTAATTTCCGTTCCGCCACATTAACTGGGGCGAGTTTCCAGAATAGCCGTTTTTATGGAGCGGGTGCGGATCAGCGCTGGGGTACATTTGATGATTGGATTGCGGATTTGAGTGGGGCTGAACTCAAGGAAGCGGATTTAACCGGGGCAAATTTAAACAATGTTTTGATGGCTCGCACGAATTTGATCCGGGCAATTCTAAATCGGGCAAATTTAGCTGATAGCTATCTCATTGGTGCGAACTTCAGCAGCGCTCAACTGATTGGGGCGGATTTAAGGCGAGCGGTATTAGAAAAGGCTAGTTTGACGGGGGCGAATTTAGGAGAGGTAAAGGCGTCTGTTGTGAATTTACATGGGGGGAGTCTTGGTCAAGTGAGTGCTGTTGGCGGAGATTTCAGCTTTGCGGATTTGAGCCAATCGAATTGGCAAGGGGCTGATTTATCGGGAGCAAATTTCAGTCATGCTAAGTTACAGGATGCGGATTTGAGTTCTACTAAATTGGTTCAGGCGAATTTGAATCAGGCTCAATTGCAAAATGCCAAGCTACAGAATGCCAATTTGAGTGCGGTGGATTTACGGGGGGCAAATATTACGGGAACGGATTTCCTGGGGGCGATGTTTGCCACAGCGACACCGATTAAGTCGGATCAGTTTATCACACAACCTCCAGCAACAACGTCGGGGGCGCAAGTTCAGGGGGTGAATTTTGCCCGGGCGAAAAATTTAGATACCAATCAATTGCAATATATCTGTAGTAATGGGGGGCGTCATCCCGAATGTCCATGATTTGTCATTAGTCAAGGGTATTAACAACCTGTAGGGGCGACACGCTTTCATCAATTAACAATACCAGAAACAGGGCGGGTTTACATAAGTTACCCGTTTTTGCTGACATGTTATCGGTAAAACCCGCCCCTACAGACTATGGGGTCACCCTTTCCTCAAATTTTGATGCCAAAGGTTGTTTATTAGGGGTGAGGCGGGTAATAAAAAACAGTGAGATTGTATCACGATAAATCCACTTAAATCAGGGCAAAGATGAAAATTGAGGAGTGACTAAGATGAGCGAATATGATTCGCCATGGAAGGAAAGTATTTCGCTATATTTTCGGGAGTTTTTGAATTTTTTCTATCCACAGATAGAAGAGGACATTGATTGGGAACGAGGGTTTGAATTTTTAGACACTGAGCTACAACAGATCAAGCGAGAGACGGAAACGGGTAGGAGAGATGCGGATAAGCTAGTGAAAGTCTGGCGTCGTAGCGGGGAGGAGCAATGGGTTCTTGTCCATGTAGAGGTGCAATCACAGCGTCAAAGTGAGTTTAGTGAGCGGATGTACTTGTACCACAGCCGGATTTTCGATAGGTATCGTCGCAGTGTGGTGAGTTTGGGGATACTCGGCGACGAGCAACCGGGTTGGCGCCCCAGTCGGTATGAGCGTGAATTGTGGGGTTGTCGGGCAATACTGGAATTTCCGGTGGTGAAACTGCTAGATTACAGTATGGATGAGCTTGCTCGGAGTCAAAACCCATTGGCGGCGATAGTACAGGCACACCTTTCTGCCCAAGTTGCAGGGAAAGATGTTGGGGTTGGATATGAAAGCAAGCTGTCTCTGATTAAGAGTTTATATGAGCGGGGGTATAAGCGAGAGGATATTGTTCAATTATTTCGATTAATCGATTGGTTTATTGCCCTACCGAAGAAAGAAGAGGATCGATTGTGGCAAGAAATACAAACGTTAGAAGAGGAGAGGAAAATGCCTTATATTACCAGCGTTGAGCGAATCGGAATCAGGAAGGGACAACAAGGAGCTATTATTCGTATTCTTGAAGTTCGGTTTGAAAATATTCCGCAGGAATTGAGGGAATTAATTGGGAAGATAGAGGATCTTGAGGTGCTAGGGACTCTTCTGGTTCAGGCGGTGACAACTCAATCATTAGAGTCATTTGGATCTGTGGCGAATCAATATGTTACGGAGGAGGAGTCGGAATTGGAAAACACAGAGTAATCCCGTTTTTGCCGAGGCGACTGGAAGTCACGGCTACACAAACAAAGTCCGCCTTCGCGGACTAGATAATATCAGTATTAACTCTTTGCTGGGGCATGGCGCTCAATTATCATAATCGCATTAATTCAAATCTGTAACGACTTTTGCCACTGATTCTGCTTGTTCAGGATAGAGTCGCGCTATTAATCCGCACATTTGATAGGCAGTTTCAACATTGTAAGCGCAGGGGATTAATAAGCGTTTAAAGTTTTCCTTGTCGCCTGTTTTGACTAGCCATGAAGCAATTCCAGGTAGGTACAAGTTACGCTCTGTAAGTATCTTCTCTGCTGTCTTCACTGCATTCTCACCCTTACCTGCCATTGCCTGCATCCCTGCAATCGTCTTGAGCGCTTTTATAAGTTTTTGTTTATCCTCCCTAAACCGACGTGCGCCTAAACTGACGTGCGCCCTTTGTTTACACTCCTGAAGCGTATGTTGTGGCGATGCAAAGCTTGATGGCGAAGACAGCGCAACTACAAACCCCTAAGTAGCTTCTAACACGCCAGATTCGTTACAGTGTCTCTTAAGACAACCAAACCAATTGAACCCGTAAACTACGATGGTAACAGCAACAACTTCTTCAGTATCTCAAGCACTACCTCCTCTAATTCCCCGCGAAACCCTATTCGGGAACCCCGATCGCACCCGCCCTCAGCTATCCCCCGATGGGAAGTATTTGGCTTATGTCGCCCCGGATGAGAAGAATGTGTTGCAAGTCTGGTTGCGAACCGTGGGAAAAGATGATGATCAGCAGCTAACGGCGGATCAAAAGCGGGGGATTCGCCTTTATGTCTGGACATATAATCCTAACCAACTTATTTATCTGCAAGATTCAGACGGCGATGAAAACTTTCACCTCTACTTGGTGAATGTCCAATCTAAGTTAGTGCGCGATTTGACCCCCTTCCAAGGCGTGAAAGCCCAACCCATTGACCTTGATCCAGAATTTCCAGATCAAATCTTGGTGGGAATGAATCTCAACGATCGCCAAAAATTTGATGTGTATCGGGTTAATCTAAATAATGGGGCAGTCGAGTTTGATACCGATAACCCTGGTAATATCGTCAGTTGGGTAGCTGATGCTCAATTCCAGATTCGGGGCGCGATCGCAGCTACGCCAGATGGCGGTTCCGATCTTTTATTTCGTGAGACTCTCGATAAATCCTGGGAACAACTACGCCACTGGGGACCCGATGATGAAGGATCTGCCGTAACCTTTTCTCAGGATGGCAAAACCCTGTATATTACTGGATCACACGATGCTAATGCTCAACGTTTAATTGCTTTAGATTTAGCCTCCCGCCAAGAAACCGTAATGGCGGCTGATGAGCAGTATGATATCGGCGGTGTGGTTATCCATCCGACTCAACGCCAGATTCAGGCAGTGTCATTCTACAAGGATAAAGTGGAATGGCAAGTCCTCGATGAAAGTATTGCCGATGATTTTAACGCGATCGCTCAAATCCGAGAGGGTGAATTTGCTATTACCAATCGCACCTTAGCCGATGATACCTGGTTAATTGGCTACGCCACGGATAATGGTCCGGTTTATTACTATGTGTATAACCGTGACTCTAAATCCCACTCATTGCTATTTAGCAATCAACCCGAATTGGAAACGTTGCAACTCGCCTCAATGCAACCCATTTCCTACCAAGCGCGAGATGGTTTAACGATTCACGGATATCTCACCACACCCGTTGGCGTTGAGGCGAAAAATTTACCCACAGTGCTTTTGGTTCACGGTGGACCTTGGGCGCGAGATACTTGGGGCTATAGTCCAACGGTGCAATGGTTGGCAAATCGGGGTTATGCGGTGCTGCAAGTCAATTTCCGAGGCTCTACAGGTTATGGGAAAGCGTTCCTAAATGCCGGGAATCGTGAATGGGCGGCAAAAATGCATGATGATTTAATTGATGCCGTTAATTGGATTGTAGACCAAGGGATTGCTGATCGGAATAAGGTGGCAATTATGGGGGGGTCTTATGGTGGATATGCCACATTAGTGGGATTAGCCTATACGCCAGAAGTATTTGCAGCGGGCGTGGATATTGTGGGCCCGAGTAACTTGGTTACTTTAATGCAAAGTATTCCCCCCTACTGGGCACCAATGAAAGCTATGTTTGCCCATCGCTTAGGGGATTTGGAGACTGAGGAGGAGTTTCTTAAGGCGCGATCGCCTTTGTTTTTTATTGACCGGATTCAGAAGCCGTTACTGATTGGTCAAGGGGCGAATGATCCACGGGTGAAAGAAGCCGAAAGTGAACAAATTGTTGAGGCGATGCGAAAGGCAAATAAACCTGTTGAATATGCTCTTTATACAGACGAAGGACATGGATTTGCTCGTCCAGAGAATCGGCTTCACTTTTTCGCGATCGCAGAAGAGTTTCTCAGTAAGTATATAGGGGGACGGTTTGAACCGATTGGCGAAATTAAGGGTCATTCGGGGGTTGTTAGTTAAATTGAAAGGTAGGGGCGCAAGGCTTGCGCCCTTTTCGGTTCAATCGGTTATGAAATGATGTTTTTTTAACGCAGAGGAACGCAGAGGTTTACGCAGAGGAACGCAGAGGGATTGGGCGGATTGGAATGAAGATTTTATAAAATTGGAGGAATAACTGGCAAGGATGGTTGTAGTTACAGTATTTATTGAATACTCCATTTTAGAACAGACGTAGCATGGCATGTCTCTATAAAATCAGATGCAGGATTCTTGTAATTACTATCAAATTTTGGGCGTTTCTTCCACAGCAACACAACAGGAGATCAAAAAAGCTTATCGTCGTCTCGTTCGTCGATACCATCCAGACTTGCATCCTGATAATCCAGACGCCACAGATCGATTTAAAGTGATTTGTGAGGCGTATCAGGTGCTTTCGGATGGGGTAAAGCGACGTCAGTATGACGAAGAGTTTCAACCTCAGCCAAATCAGTCTAAAACTGAGTCAATGACGGCTCAAGATTTCTATGTGCGTGCGGTTAGTAAGGCGTTGGCTAAAAATTATCAGGGGGCGGTTGAAGATTGTAATCAAGCGATTTCCTTAAATCCTCGCTTTGTGGAAGCTTACGTGGAACGGGGCGCAGGGTGTTATAAACTGGGTAATGCTAGGGAAACGCTGCAAGATTGTAATCGAGCATTAAGGATTAATCCTCAGTTTGCCCCAGCTTATTACTACCAGGGGAGAGCGCGTTATCGACTGGGATATACTCAAGCGGCGATTGATGCTTATACTCAAGCGATCGCATATAGTCCAAATCATGCTAAAGCTTATTATCAACGAGGTTTAGCCCATAAAGATTTAAAAGAATTTGCAGGCGCGATCGCAGATTTGAAACAAGCCGCCCAATTGTTGCGTGAACAAGGGGATAAAACGGGATATCAGTTAGTTCAAGAAACGTTGCGAACGCTGAAGCACACGCCAGGAAAACGGGGAGTTTTCACTAAAGGAAATCCCCTCGCTTATCTGATGGGGCTACTGGGGGACACGTTTTTTACAATCAAGTCCTTTTTACTCAATCCTATGGGGGGACTATTGCCCAGTTTTGCCCGTCTCGATTCCCAACGAGCCATGGTGGTAGGATTACTATTGGCGGCGATTTTTGATGCTTTTTTTGTCTGGGGTATTTATACGGGCTGGCGTGATCTGGTTTCTGTCTCCCTGGTTCCGTTAATCGGCGTGGGGATGATCCCGTTTATCATCCTAGCGGCGATGAGTGCGATCGCTCGGTTAATTCGGCGTCATCCCGGTAGTTTGGCGGGGGATAGTTTCCTCGCTGGGGCGACACTAACACCCTTAAGTATTTTAGCGATCGCCAATGGTATTTCGTCTTATATGCCTAGTCAACTTATGGTGATTATTACCGTATTCACAGCCTGCTACACGGTTCTGACGCTTTATAGTGGTTGCACGCAAATCGCGAATTTATCGGAAAAGACAGCCGCCCTAGTTGTTCCGGTGATGGTTCTAGTCAGTGGCTGGATTTCCTATTGGGCTTTTACGGCGATGCTGGGAATGGCGTCTTTTTGAGGATGGGATCAGGAAAGTTTTTGTTAATTTACAGTCTACCTCAGCTAAATAGGCGAGGAGCCTCACTTCATAATTTTCAATTTTACGCTCTGCCGAATCGCCATAATATAATGGTGTACAAGGGTTTCATGGGATTTCAGTTTGGGTTATATGAAAAGATGATGAAGCTAACTTGATCCGCTTGCTTTGCCTAGCTGATAACTCTACCCTAGAAAACAGAACAGTTATGAGTATTATGAACAAAACGTTATTGGCAAGTTTAAGTTTGGTCTTCGGCGTAATAGTTGTTCCTGAGAATGCACCAGCCGTTACTTTGTATGCAGAAGATTTCTCAGGTCAAAACGGTAAAGGCGCAACAGGCGGAGCGGCTACAGACGTAGTGGGCGTGGATTGGTTAATTGAGTTAAACGATGCGGCTCTGTTTGACTCAATTGATTACTTCCGAGTAGAGGCTGAAGCCTTCACTGCTCGTGATACAAATGCAGGTTGTCCTAATGTAAACTGTACCTCTGGGGGCAATCCTGAGCCCTTATTTCCCGCGTGGTTCAGTCCAGAAATCGATATTTCTGGATTTACTAACCTGGCTTTATCATTGGATGCTTTCGCTAGTAATACCAGTTTTGAACACGAGGAAAACAGTCCGATTGGTGAAAAAGATTACTTTATCATTTCATATTTATTGGATGATGTCGAGTTTATAGCGGCTGAGTTAATTACCCAGTCTGGAGCTTTCACGAATCAAACCGTGAATGAATTGATCGGTAATGGCAGTACATTACAAGTGAAAGTTCAGCTTAACACTACGGCATCAACAGAACTGCTCTCATTTGATAACATTTTGGTCACAGGAGATCAAATCAATCCTTCTCAGTCTGTCCCTGAACCTACTTCTATCATGGGCTTAATCGCACTTGCAGGTATCGGTACGGCTTCCCGCAAGGCTACAAAATCAAACAAAATCTAACCAAACTAATCCCTAGAGCATTGTTTGGTGTAACAACAATTAGTGGTGGGAAAAAGTAGAGATGTTTCAGCAGAACGTTTGTCAATTGTAGGGGCGGGTTTAGGAACTACACTCAGCTATTGCGGAAATAACTGAACAACAAAACCCGCCCTTATTCAAGGTTAGTGGATCAGCACATCTTACCAATTCTTGTTTCCAGCATCCATCCTGGAAATGTCCTCTTGGCGGCTGACGCGACTACGGGAGGCAGAGCCTCCGCCGTAGCATTCCCAGGCTCAGCCTGGGAACGAGGCTATCAGCAAGCTCAACTTACAGCGAACTGGAATCGAGACTCTGGGCTTCACCTTGAGTCTGTGGTAGATGTAAACCACATTCTTGTTTGATTCCCCGGAAGCGGGTATCGCGTTCGTGCTGATCTTCCGCAGTTACTGGGCGGCTAGAGTGCCAATCCCCTACAGTCGCATAGCCAAGTTCCCGCAAAGGGTGATAGGGAAGATTATGTTCCGTGATGTAGTCATGGACATCTTGGCTACTCCAGTGAAGAATGGGTAATACTTTGTACATCCCAGACTGGATATTTATTGGACGCAATGTCTGACGGTGATGTGTCTGTTGAGCCCGCAATCCGGCTAGCCATGCTGTTGCCTCTAACTCTTGTAATGCTCGCTGCATGGGTTCGACTTTACGTATATAGTCATACTGATTCAGCGCTTCGGGATCGTCTTTTGTCCAGAGTCTGCCATAGAGGGCTTCCATACGGGCTGGACTAATGGGCGATTGATATACCTGTAGGTTGAGATTTAATTGTTCAGTTAGCTGTTGAGCAAATCTATAAGTTTTTGGGGGGAGATACCCTGTATCAACCCAAATCACCGGAATGTCAGGCACGATGCGAGTGACTAAGTGCAGCATCAGCGCTGACTGGATGCCGAAGCTAGTACTCATCACCAAACCATCGCCAAAGGTTTCGGCTGCCCATTTAACCATTGAGGTGGCATCGGCATCAACGAGTTGTTGATTGACCCGCTCTATATCCAGTTGAGTTTTCTGTGCGATCGCACTTACCATTTCCCTAAACTCCCAGTCTTCCTGCCAGTCCTGTCTTTTTTCCAGTTCCGTGATTTAATTGTACCGAGTTAATCTACGGTAAATTGGTGGGTTTACTGTACTTTTACACCACATTGAACTTTACCACGCCTAATTGTCTACGGCAATGTAATTAGATACAATTCACCTGACTCTAAAATTAAGTTTTGTATCTTTGAGGGAGAGCGATCAGATTCAGTGTTTTCTCAAAAGTGACGCCACCAATATTGTTCTAGCTGATAGGCTTGGCGCAGGTGTTGTAGGGCGGCTGTTGATAGCAACCCTTTGACAAGGGCAACGAATTGTCCCCAAGCTAGCAATTGCGATTCACTCGTGGCTCGGTTGAACTGATATCTATAGAATATTGTCCAAAACTCTGGGGCAATTGGAGATTTCCAGCGCTTGCGCCAGCGAACCATGTCTTGAGGCGTGGGGGGTTCGGCTTCCAGGATTGGCGGGAAGTCGGCGTAGCTGACGAATCGGCTCAAACCTTTACCGTTCAAGCGATGGGTGAAGGCTCCCACGCTCTTTAGCTGGGAGATGAAACCGAGCGAACCGTCTAGGTAGCGAATAAATTCGCCAGTCAAATAATTCGGATAACGTTCTACTATTGTGGTAATGTAAATACAA
>NZ_JAVKEW010000073.1:0-39681 GCF_040226375.1 Coleofasciculus sp. G2-EDA-02
AAATCTTTGACACCATTTATCAAAGCAATTAGGCATCGCTGCCGGATGGGTCTCTTTCATGTCAAGTTCAGAAAACGTGAAAGTATTGCTATAACTAGATTATAACCTGTTTTAGTTCTTTTTTTCGTTCAAGTCCCACTAATCAATGCTGCCATGCGAGAATCCAGTCCAGTGCCTTCTAACACGGCTGCACGAACTTGCTGGACAATCTCGCGTTGAATTGATTCATCGGTTAGAAAATATCGCTGCGTTGGGAACAGTCCAAGAATGCGTTGCTCTTGTCGTTGCAAAACACCTAAATCAACTAAGTTCTGCAACACAATCGGCTGAAACCATCTGTATCTTCGTCTCCAACGAGTAATCCAGAACCTTGCAGTTCGAGGACGAGACGATGCCAGAACCTAATTGAGGTGTCGATCTAAGAATTCATCGCCTGTGTTACCTGCGATCGCACCGATCAGACGATTGTCGTTGTCGATCTCAAGTTTGCCTTGCAGTACTAAGTCTAGTAATAAAGAACCGACCAAGCCATATTCGAGCGCCGCGTAGAAAGAGAAGCGAGTTTTCCCAGTTTGGGGATTGAGTGCAAGAAGGATTAAGTCCTGTGAAAGATATTGCATGATGAATTCCTGATTGAGGTGTGCTGCGGTTCCTTCGGAGTTGCGCCTTGGCGCTAATCGCAAGTTTGATGCCGAAAGGTAAGGATCTTAAGTTGCTTCTGTCCATGTGCCTATGCGAATAAACCTGCGAGCAATGCTGTGGCGATCGTTAGTAATAGATGGGTGGTGATAGCCACTTATCCTCATCACAAAGGTTTTGTCTCTACTGTGTTTGTCTCTACTGTGTATGAGTAAGGATAAAGATTGAGGGTTGAAATTGAACTTGCTCATTTCTTACTTTCTCCGGTGAAGCTTATTCTCTGTACCAAACACGCACACATTGAAAGCAATTGATTGCAAGCCCCTGACTGATCATCACTGGGTAGAAAGCATTACTGGTCGTCACGCCGTAGAGACCATCGCTTGTACCTTCAATCCGATCGGGTAAAACGACAGTTTCAACATTGATCACCTGTATCGTTGTACTTTCGATCCACTGATTGACCTCACTCACAACCTCAGAGAAGGATTCGTAATCGGAAGGTCCGCCGAAGGGTCCCCGTTCAGTAATCCGAGGCGCAAAATCTTTGTACTGAATCAAAGCCTCTTTATCTTGCAACATCATCTTGTTTCTCCTATTTCAACGATTCAGCTCATTTGTCCAATCGGTCGAACAATGATTTCATTCACATCCACCCCTGCGGGTTGCTCGATCGCAAAGGCAATCGCACGCGCGATCGCCTCTGCTGGAATCACTGCCTCACGAAATTCCTCCACCCACTCCGCCGCTTCAGCATCCGTGATCGTGCTGGCAAGTTCAGTTTCCGTCACTCCAGGCGAAATCACCGTAACCCGGATGTCTGTCGATTCTTGCCGCAGTCCCTCGGAAATCGCCCAAACTGCAAACTTAGTGGCGCAGTATACGGCTGCGGTTGGATAGACGTTGTGCCCACCGATCGAGGATAGATTGACAAACTGCCCTGATCGTTGCTGCTTAAAGAGGGGTAGCGCCGCAGCAATCCCGTGAAGCACACCGCGAATGTTCACATCAATCATGCGGTTCCATTCATCGATCTTCAGCACCTCTAGCCTGGAGAGTGGCATCAAGCCTGCATTGTTCACCACAACATCAAGGCAACCAAATTTATCTTGGGCAAACTCGACAAAGGCTTGCATGTCTTCAAGGTTGGTGACATCAAGGGTGCGGTATTCTGCTTCGCCACCTTTAGAGCGAATTTCGGCAGCGATCGCTTCCAGTCGATCAGTGCGTCGCGCCCCTAATATAACCCGTAAACCCTGATGAGCCAGCAATCTAGCCGTTGCTTCACCAATACCGCTACTGGCTCCAGTAATCGCAATAACTTTGTTCTCAATAGTTGACATGGTGATTGTTCCTTGTAGGTGATTAAAGCTGATCGGCAGTTAGGCTGCATTGACCAGGGCAACCAGCACTAGTTTCTCGGTGAAACTCTTGTCCATAAGTCGTTGAACACTTGCATATCCAGAAAGGCGATCGCTTCGACTGCTTTGCCGTCCTGCATTCTGAAATACCAGGTGTAGGTGTTTTGGTAAGGTCTACCATCTCTAGCAGTTGCCTCCCCATCCCACAGCACGATCACCATATCGCCATCTGCCCAGATGCCGCGTACGGTTGGCACGATCGGGGTTGATAATCGAGCACTGGTGGGGCTGACGACTTGATCGAGTAACGCTTGGCGGCTGTAAGTGCCTGCCGTTTCACCCGTCCCCATAATTGTCCAGGTGGCATTTGGAGCGAGCAAATCAAAGACGCTGCCAGTTCCGTCTCGCCAGCCATCAAAATACTGCTGGACAATTTCCTTATTGCGCTGTTCGATCACCTGAATCTCTGCGTCTGCTTGATTTGGCTGAGTTGCCTGAGCCAAATTTACAAGTGCTGGAAGCTCAAACACAGTCACATTCGAGTGAAAACCTGCCTCCTCCGTGCGAGCTTGTGTCGTCGCTGGAATAGCCAGCAGCCCGATCAGCCCTGTGCCAATGAAAATCTGACTTAAATGACGCATCATCTCAATCTCCTGAAATTTTTATGCAATTCGAGTCATCGTTGCTTTGGTGTTGAAAGGCTCATCTTTCTCGGTAAAAAATATAGCCGCCGTGATAAAGAACGCCGTCACGAAATTCGCCATCGGCGGTAAATCCAGTATCGTCCCAGTAATTAATGCGATTTCCTGTTACTAATGCAAAAGCTCCCAAACTGATCGTGTGCAGCCTTGACAACTGCAAAGTCTGCGGCTCGATCGACAACATCTAATTGCAGGAGCAAGATCTAATCGCCGAACCGCAGCTAGAGAAGGTTGTAGTCGAATAGTTTCATCCTATAAGTACGAATTAGGAGTTTGAATACACAAACCTTACCGATGTTTGCCTGATCCTCTCAAAAGATGCACAGCATTCAAGATACCCGTAGCCGTTCTATATCTCGAATGGGCGGTGCACCAAACATGCGGGAATATTCGCGGCTGAATTGCGACGTACTCTCATACCCAACTCGATAAGCCGCTTGAGTGGCATTGATCGCCTCGGCAAGCATCATCTGTCGGGCAGTTAACAGTCGTAATTGCTTTTGATATTGCAGCGGACTCATGGATGTGACAGCTTTGAAGTGACGATGGAACGATGCAGCCGACATATTCGTCTGCTCTGCTAGCTCCTCAACCCGCAGCGGCTTTGTAAAATCAGCTTTAATCTGTTTAATCACGTCAGCAATGCGCTGCATATTACTGTCAGCGGTCGCAATCTGACGCACCACTTCACCTTGTTGGTCGGTGAGCAAACGGTAATAGATTTCGCGAATCATCAACGGTGCTAGAAATGAGATGTCCTGTGGTGTATCTAACAGCTTTGTTAACCGGATAACGCAATCGATTAAAGATGGCGCGGCATCGCTGACACACCAGCCTCTGACAGGGCTTTGGTTCTGACTGATACCCAGCTTTGTTTGAGCAATAATCTCACAGAGTTGTCCTGGGTCTAGCTTCAGCTTTAAGCCGAGATAGGGCTGATCAGGGGTTGCTTCTACCATACAAGCACTCAGCGGCATGTCCACCGAAAGAATCAGATACTGAGCAATCCCATACTGAAACGTTTCCTCATTGAGTGATACTTTTTTTTGACCCTGCACCACAATGGAGAATAGGGGTTCGCTAACTTCCTGGATGGTGATGGAAGAGTTGCTTTGTCGGACAAAGACTAAAGGATCGATCGCGGTTGAATGATAACCCTCTCCCCTGCCATCAGTATGCTGATCGGCTAATGCCGCCAGCTCTGCACATTTGGCGACTGCCACGGACTGCTGCGCTGACAAAGTCTCTTTACAAGAAGAAATGCTGATCATGTTTCTGTGATTGAGTGTCTTGATACGGGACTTAAACGAAAAACAAGAGATAAAAAGGGTATAATGCTATGAAACTCTAGATTTCACGTCAATGTACTCCTGATGAAAGAGACAACTCCCGCCGCCATGCCCCCCTGCTTCGATAAATGGTGTAAAAGGTTTGACTTTTCTGTTTAACCGCAAAGCCCAGAAAAGGGAGTTTAGAAACTATATTGGTGGATTATTGGGGGAAAGTGAACGAAAAAACCTCTCTCAGATGGCAGATAATGCCGTAGGAGTAACCTACCACCGATTACACCCTTGGTGCGCCTAAATTCGGAGGAAACCTCCGAGGCGGCGCATCCGCTTTTTGACGGAAGCGCCTTGGTCAGCAATAGAAGTCAATGCCCGTCGCCTCCAGGTGATGAATCAGTGTAGCCAAACTAAGATAAGTCGGGGCTTTACCCTGGTTGTGGATGATTCAGGGCATAGAAAAAGCGGGAATTTCACCGCCGGGGTGGGAAGGCAATACATTGGAGAAATAGGGAAAACGGATAATGGGGTAGTGGTAGTAACCACCCATTTATATGATGGCATCCAAGAGCTTGCCGTTAGATATAGAGTTATATCAACCCGCGAGTTCATTAGAGTCAGGAAAAGAAGACAAACAATTTATTAAGAAGCCGGAGTTAGCGTTAAGTTTAATAGACCGCAGCTTAGGGAGGGGAGAGCGGCCGGGTCTGGTAGTGATAGATGCAGGGTATGGCAATAATACAAGCTTTTTGGGGGAACTGGAAAAAAGAAAACTAAGGTACATAGGAGGAGTCGCGAAAAACCGGAAAATCAGAAGAACAGATGAATCAAAGTCAGAAAAGGAAATACGGTTAGATGAGTTAGTAAAAGCGTTGCCGGATAGTGCTTTTAGTGAGATAAAGCTAAAGGGAGAAAAACCGAAAGCGATCGCTCTTTGCAAGATACAATAGCGATCGTTGGTGTTGGTTTAGCCGCAGCAGCCATTGGTGCTACTGTTGCCCCTTATGTAATTCCCACAGAACCCCGACAGCCCATCCTACCGCCATTTTCCACTAACCACCTCCATCCCATCACTCAATCATTGCTTTTGAGCTTAGTTTTTGGTGCTACAGGGGCAGTCATCACCAAGGCACTCACCGCTTTCATTCAAAATCGAGGTGTAATTGCAGGGCGTTTAACTTAGTTAATTCGAGGCGGTAGTAATAAAACAGCCAAATTACCTAGGAGTACTCAACAAACTTTACCGCAATCTCAAAAACCGACAAAATAGATACCTCAGCCCTTCAAGTCGCCTCTGAACCTGTAAAAACCATCAGGCTACCAGACCGGAAAAATAATGAGTCAATCGCCAAATTTCCGATAAAATCAGGGTCATGACCACCCTGACCTTTAAAGAACTCTCCTTTGAATTACGCGAAAGTCCCCGTCGCCGCACGGTAGAAATTGCCACTGGTTAGCAGAAAATGGGGCAATTTACACCCTATGAGTCAACAAAAACCCACTAAATTATCCGCACCTATATTGCCGTAGTCCTACCCATAGCAGAAGATTGCTTTAAAACCGTAACTCTACAAATAGCGGTAAGGCGATGTTAGTATTAACAGAATTTGTTGTTATCCTTGTTAATACATCAGGGAGCCTCTCTTCAGCTCAACGATATCGAAAAAAGGTTCCTTCTATGTGGCTTAAATATGGTGTTAGTGCAGATAATGCGCTGATGAGTATTGAAGATGTCCCCAGTGGCAAAACCAACCTAACCTGTCTTTATTGTGGTGGGGGGCTAACAGCAAAAAAGGGTAAGGTGAAGCAACACCACTTTGCTCATACGGATGAAACCTGCTATCCCGTTGCCAAGAAACAAGTTCCGACCCTACCTCTATATGACAACTTCAATATCGAGCTATCAGGAAAGGAACTAGAAGAATTAAAAGTATTGTGGAAAAACTATGGTGTTGAGAACTATGAGATTTTTGTCAAGCCTTCTTTGAAATTAATTTTATCGAAGTTGTTGACTTGGAACGAACGGGGATGCTATGAATTCACCAACTTTGGAAAAATCCCAGTGGGAGCGTTACCCTTGTCATTATTCAATGAAGTGCAAGAACCTCTATTACTCAAGAAGCTATCGCAATTAGAACAAGCCGCAGAACGAGCCAAGATTATCAATTCTCGATATTTGCCAGAACGAGTTGCTGATTTAAGACTCTATGGCGCTCAATATAAACGAATCCTATAGAATAAGCTCTACTTTCTGGAAATCAAAGCCGGTCGAAAACTCTTGCATAAAATCGGGATTACGAAGCGTCCCATTGAAGAACGAGTGGCTGAAGTCCAAAGAGATTTAGCTTCTCATTACAAGTCAATTGAAATCCAAGTTCTGGATACTTGGGAGCATCGAGGCAATGTGGAGCTTTACTTTAAGCACAGGTATCAGCCGTTTAATTATAGGATAGGAACGTTAACCGAGTATTTTAAGTTGAATGACGTTGAATTAGTGCTGGATGATTTGCAGCAAATGAAGCCTAAAATTTTAACTTCAGTTGAGTTGGAGCTAATGGAAGGAAATGCAACCAAAGCCATGCCAGTTAAAATCTGAACAATTGGATGAGTGCATCGCTCCTGATAAATCCTCACTTAACTGGAATGGCACTGACTTAAGCTCAATCAGGCAGCTAGCTTACGTTTGATTTCATCACAGGATTGCTGCATCCAAACTCTAGCTTCTGTCATAAAGGTTGCGGCTTACTGAGAAGCAGAACTCACACAAACCTTATTGGCTATGGAACTGGTTATTTTTGGCTGACCTTAGTCCACAATCAGAGCCGGACACAGATTTTGGGGGTTCCCTGTCAGGGGTGCGATCGCTATAGATGGGGATTAGAGATTTGTTCGCGTAATTTTCTGGCGAACAAATCTCGACTTTTAGTAGTTTGGATGTACTAACCCAAGGCTTATTGGGACACACCCCTTCCGACAGGATCACAGTGGCATCAGGACATGGTAAAAAAGTCTCCTAGGCTGAAGCGAGAAGAACTCAGCACCTAGGAGATCTAAATTTCAGTGATTTTTATTATAGACGGAAAAAAGTGCAGGAAACTGTAACAAAATGTCGCTTCAAAAAATCTTTCCAGCGGGAACTACCCTTCTTGAAACCCAAAGTTCTGGCTCCCGATACGAAATTTGTTCCCCTTGCCTGTAGTAATGGTACTCTTATACAGGTTCCTGAATATCTGGTGAAGTTGTTGGAGGAAGCAGACGCTAGTTTATCTGAAAAAACAGATACGGCTTTCTTTGTATGCGATCGCGGGTTTGAATGCAGCTATAAATTTTGTAGAAGCGCTACCCTTATTTCGCTCAAAAGTAACAAATTCGCTTCCTCAATAGACTCTCTTAGATGTGTAGCAACTTACCACTGCACTCCTGTCAAATCCTCGACAGGAAGAAGCTCGTAACTGTGGATGGTCACTAGACGATAATCAGACTCTGGGAATCCGAACTGCACCACCTCAAAGGTAGAACTGAAATGAGCTAGACCATAAAGTAGCATTGCCTGATAGTTGTGATCAAACCGTCCCTGCTACCGCAAAACGCCCTTGACATAAACCAAGGCATCTTCCAATAGTCCTTCATGTTCTGCTGGGTGGCGAATTCAGCCAAACACTGAAGCATTTCAATCAGGGGTTGGTTTACCCAGTCCTGGCTATCAGTCTCCAAGTTCACCAGCGACATCAGCTTTTCTGACTCCCTCATCCTCTCTAAGATTCGCAGCGATTGAACGTCAAAACCAACGCCAGGACCGAAAACCAGGTTAGAGACTTGCTTACTGGAGGGCTTTTCACCACCTGATTGCGCGAAGCTGCCCAAAATTTTATAGGGTCTACCGCCGTCGCCAGGAAAGAATATTTCTGTGGCTTCTTTGCGAAACTGTACCGCCCACTGAGCTAATTCTTTTTTACTTCGCCTCAGCGCGATCGCTACCAGTTCGCTGGGTGCAAAAATCTGTAGGGCGTTGCAAGTGAAGGCTATTTGACACTGCGACAAAAATAACTCATCCATTTTTCCTACCCTGTCCGTTACCTGCACTCTTGAAGTCCCGCTGTCTGATTTCCAATAAAATAGCTGTGTCTTGTTCGAGTACTCGACCCAGTGCAATCAAGTCGTCATCCGTCGGGCGTTCCCCGGAAGCGATCGCTTCTATCCGTTCGATAGGTAACCGCGCCTCTTTTGCCAATTCCTCAAAATTCCAGGTTTTAACCAGATCCGCCATTGTTGGTAAGTCTTTCACCGATTGGTCTGGCTGCGGGTACTTTCCTCGAACCCTCAGCCCCTCCTCAATCAAAATCCTCACCATTGACGAGAGCGATCGCCAAATTTCAATTCTAGGGGAAATAGGAAAGCAATCACACCCCCTTCAAGGGTAAGGCTACCGCCTCACAGGAGCCGCTTTCCTCAGCAATCTTTATAATGGTTAAGAGCAATAGTAAAACTAAACCCAAAAGAACAACTGAAGCCGAAATGACTGAAGACACTCCACTTCAGTCAGAGGAATTCGATTTTGAAATCGACCCAGAACTTCTAGAAGCGAGTTACAACCAATTAAGGCGACCCATTCTGCCCTATGGCATTGTAGTGAATGAACAAGTAGCAGGCATATTAATTCCAGAAGAGCAGTTAGAAAAAGCCAATTGGCTTGTTATGCCAACGGAAGACGAAATGACCACCATTGGATTAACAGAAGATGTTACAGGTCTGCTGCTCTCTAAATGCCGCTTGTGCGTACTGGCATTCGTGCCCGAATACATTCGTTACAAAACTGATGTTGCTGATTTAGGCGGTACTATTGTTGGGTTGTACGAAGAATACAAAGCTCAACTCGACAAGAAAACAATGGATGTTGCTAGCGAACACGCTATTGTTTTCCTGGATAAAAACAATCGTCCTATGCACAGTACGCCTATCGTAGTCAGGTTTAAGAATGTCGCACTTTGGAGCTTTAAAGCAGCTAAAGATGAATTTTATCGTTTGTTGGAGAAAAGCTTCGCTGACTATTTCCAAATTCCCTTTAGTGGCAAAAACGATAAATGGCGAAGTCTTGGCATCCTAGAAGTTGAGTTCAAAGGAGTCAAAGAAGGTGAAGGATCGAACAGAAGCTACTGCTGTAAAACTATCAGCTACACCAAACCAACAGTTAATAACTTCCCCGCTCTATATCTAGGGCGACCGCAACAGAAGAACACGCTTTGGGGACTGCACGATAGTATTGCGGGTTTCACCGAAACGTCTGCATTACCAGGTACAGCCGAACCCCAAATTCAAGTGCTACCACCCCCACCCGTTTCCCGCAAAGGTGAAAATGGGAAAAAGCCGAACGGTGTACGAAAACCACCCCGCACGATTGCCGCCGAAGTGGTAGAAGATGATGAGGATTTCTACGACAATTTGGATGAAGAAGAGTTCGACGACGATTTTGATTCCGAATTTGATGATTGAAACACTTGGCTAAAAGCTTCTCAAAAAAAATCCCAGAGCTGAATCGCAATCTGGGATTTTTTTTAATGATTAGGCAATTATTTTAAGTTATTTCTGAGTTATATCAATCACAGAACTTTTAGCTAGTTGGTACTCACGACCATTGAAGCAAAAAAGCAACTTTCGGATATTATTACCCGATCGCTGTTGGACTTGCAGACAGGGCAAACCAGTGGTTTTGGATGGCTCGTCTGCCACTTGAAACAACGGTCTATTCGGTGGCAAAGTCGGGTTAAGGTAGCTAGAAAACACGCGAGCAGGTGGAGTATTTTTTCTTACCCAATAAGCGGTATACAGGCAACCTTCAGTCCCACAAACGCCTGGATTATTGAAGTTAAAAACAACTAACCGCCCCCCTTGTCCATCAACAGTCCAAGCCAAAACCTTCGAGGCTACTTCCTGGGGATTAAGTTCAGAATTTTCGGCAACAACGGCTTGAACAATCTCAAGAGGAACAACGCTGGTAGCAGCAGACCAAGAAGTCGTCGCGGCGCTCGTGCTACAACCAGCGTTTCCCATTAGTACCGACAGTAACAAGAACAACACAACTCCAAAGCGGAACCAGCGTCCAACAAACAAAAATCCCAAGGGGGGTTTGGAATTATCCGGGTATTTAGAAACGAGCAGGAAGTTATGATCTTGAGAAGGTTGAGAAAAGGGGAACAACGTTTTACGGGTTAGCCGATGAGTTAAGTTCATCTTTCTTTCAGAGCGTAACATGACCTGTTCATTTTTTGTAAACATCGATTCACCTCCAAAGATTGAGTCAATTAAGCCTACCGCAGTTGTGTAACCCTTTCTGGCGATCTCGATAGCGCTTCACAACATCCTGTCCGTAAGTTTTCAAACTTAAACGACCGAATATATCAGTTGCGCCACTGTCAACTTGAGAGTAATCCCCTCCAAAATGTTTTTGAGCCACACGTTCGATTAAACGTTCGTCGTTAAAAGGATTGCCAGTGGTCGGGTCTATTTCTTGAGAGGTTGTGTTGAGTTTGTCAGTAAAACTTCTGGTGAAAGCCAATTCTTGATCGGCGGGTGGGAAAAATTGAAACAGTTCGGCTTGAGTGGGTTTATAACCGCCTTTGACTTTAGCTAAGAATTGCTGTCCCCCTGGTTTTGATGAAATCGAATTAGCAGCGTACTCGTTGTAGCTCATAAACTGGTACTTGCCTAATGGAACTCCACAATTTCTACCACCATCAGCGCAAACATGAGGACCGATAGTCTCGTAAGAACCGCTACTTTCAATACTGGCAATGGCTTCAGACAACGCGGCAACATTGACCCCTTGAACGTTGCCAACTGAAATGGGTGCATTGCTGCTAGGAGGACAAGGAACATTCACCTTAGCTGCCGTCCCTACACCCTTCGTGGGAGGGGAAGATACCCCCGTGCGAGTCGCCCCAGTTGGTACAGAGGAAGAGCCACTCGATGAGGGTGACAATGCCCCAACAAAGATGGGAGAATTAACCCGATAAGTGAAGAAAGGTACTGGACCAATGAAATAGGGAGAACAGCCGCAAGGCGAACAAAACCGGAAGAAAAGAGCCGTATCAACCGTATCAGTCCGCTCGTCTGGTTCCATGACAACCACTTTAAAGGCACTGCCAAATGGCAGTCTCCCCGTCGGTTCCTTACCGCCGTTGACACCTTTTAGACAGCCTGATCCTCCTTCAACTTCTTGATACTTACCGCTAATCCATTGCTTGCCTTCCAACGAACCGCGAGCATTTCGACCTGAATTTTCCAGATCGTCTAATTCGATATAAGCGCAATCATTCTCTTGACAGTTAACTGAAAATCCCTGAACATCTGAGCCTGAGATAGTATTGGTTCGTCGGCTTTCGGCAGGACTGTAAATCGCGTCAATCCGCATAACCAAATTGCCTAATTCGGCAACTGGATTGGGAAAGCTCGACAAAGGCAACGCATTCAGTCCTGGTACATCCTTAATCAGAGTCGTTTGCCAACCTGAAAATGCACCAAGTTGAGCGCTTTCTAGGTTGGGAATGGAAGACATGGAATACTGAGATAGGTCAATTTCTCCCAACTTCAACTGCCCAAGCTGGGGATTGGAACTGAGAACCTGAGCCAAAGTTTGCTCTGTCGCATCAATACCAACGGCTTTGGTCGCCAGCAGTCCCGCCACCGGGGCAATATCCCCGATTTTAAATTGACCCAGAAGAGGAATAGCCTGAACAAGCTGGTCTAAGGTCTGTTTGGCAACTAAAGTGAAGGTACTTAAAGCAACCTGATTAAAGTCCAAACCCGTTTGCTGTGCAATGAAACCCACCGACAGCAGTTCTGGCTGCAATGCTTGGCTAAGGTCGCCCAACATGATGTATTGGTCGGGAGTTTGCCCTGCTGTCCAAGTCCGGCTCAAATCGTAACCCACTGCCTGCGCGTACTCTTGAGCTGAAAGGTTGCCAGATTGACTAATGGGTGGCATTTGAGAAAAAGAAATCTGCGTCCAATCTGGCAGAAGGGTGTTAACAGAAGTCGCGTTTCCTTGTCTATCAACACCAGGTATTTCTAAAATCCGAGTCGGCAGTTGAGTCGTATCAACAGGAGTTTGTGCGCCAGCGGAGAGGCGTCCATAAAATAAACTCGAAACTATTAACAGTAAAAAGAGTATTCCAGGCAATAATTTCCTGAATTTTGCCGATAATCTTCTTCTCATTGTCGTCTCAAAACCCTTCGGTTATCTCTTGATTGAGGAAAGAGCGCGTTGAATCATCTGATACGGTTCGCGCTCCCCTCTAAGAACTAAGACAGCCTGGACAAGCATCGCCTAGAGCTGCTTTGCTACAAAGACTACAACTCAATGTCGTAGCAGTCAGAATAAGAAGTTGCTCCTTGAGGTGGATAAGAAGGGCTATCTTTTACTCCGGTATCAAAGTAAGGGTTAGGATTAGCAACCGTCTCAGTCCAAGGAGTATCGGCTAAGTTCAAATCGCCTTCATAAACGTTCTCTCGATAACCATCAGCGAAGTAATCTGGAACACCATACGGCTCAGATGGCTGAGGGCTATAGCCCTCAGTTCGATACCCTTCAGATGAATAGCCGTATGACTCGCTCTCATAACTATAGCCAGTAGTGCTGTAGCCTTGTCCGTCACTGTAGGTGTTGTTTGGATCGTTCATAAAACCTGTAGCTACAAAGTAGTAAAAATCGACAACTTAGCGTAGCTAGGGATAATAAACGAGGGTTTCAGCCAATAGTCGTAATTGAACTCCCGCCTATCGGCGGATTTAAAAGGGCAAACACCCGAAAGAGTATGCCCATGAACAACCCATACCTGCTGCCAATTACACAAAAAGAAATAAATCGCTGGCGACGCAGAGTATTTCGCCAACTACTTATACAACGAAGAGTTGGAACGAGGGTGAAGTTACTCAAAAGCGTCGATATAACTATGGATTTATGCGGATTGGCTCGCAAAAAAAACAGGTAACGCGAACATCACTGAAAAAGAACTCTTTGTAAAAACTCAGAAGATTTTTAATTAATTCTTCCACTTATCCTACCTTCTCTAATCTCATCATTCTTAAGTAAGATATGGCTCAACTCAATCTGTTACCCCCTGAATTTCTTCAAGAAATTGACAGTTGCCCGGTTAAACCTCAGTCCGACACTGGGGAACTGCTGAAACTATTAGCCCAGATGGGTATGCACCAAGATTTAATAGCGATGCTACTGAAATTTGCTGAAATTCCTATTCCCTTGTTGCGTTACTATGCAGGCCCATTAGTTCTACACCGAACACCCTGGTCAGAAAGCATACCTGACTGGTTAAAAACCGCTTGCTTATCCGACCGACTCGATTTGATTGTAGATGAGTATAACAAGGGAGTTGTAGTCGCAAGCATTCAGGGCATTTCTCAAACGCACGAACGCCAAGTTAATCGAACTTCCTTTAGAAATATTTTGGGGAAGCGATCGCCCGGTGACAGTTGAGAGTTACTTAGTTGTAATAGACAAGCCGTAAGAGTTACTCGATACGCCAATCAAGAAGACTCGAATAAGCACGTTTCCCTAGCTAGCGCTAAAGAAAAATAGCTTGAGCTATTGCCTTAAAATCCCCCTAACTCCATGATTACTTCGCCGCACACCGCCCTGACTCCTGTGGTGGAATACGAGCTGATTACGAACTCATCTCGACTTAGCACTATTCTACCACGTCTAATGAAAGCTCGTGTTATAGCTATAGACACGGAAACTACCGGACTAGACCCTTTTACCAACCGCATTCGACTCATCCAAATAGCTGTTCCAAAGCACCCAGTAATAATTATCGATTTAGAGGCTATTTCCACTCAGGAACTGTCACCTTTGAAACAACTTTTAAATAATAAGGTTATTAAAGTGTTTCAAAATGGTAAGTTTGACTGGCAAGTGTTAGAAATAGCCAAGCTCCGACCCTCTGGGCCATTCTTTGATGTCATGTTAGCAAGCCAAGTGCTGCGTTCAGGACTCAAGAAAGACCACGATCTACAATCCCTCGCTCTGGAATTTTTAGGAATTAAACTTGATAAACGCTTCCAGTCGAGTAATTTTGGAGGGAAACTATCAACCTCTCAGTTAGAATATGCAGCTTTAGATGCTGCTGTCTTACTGAAACTTAGATCGCGGCTTAATTCCAAACTCAGAAGTGCTGGGTTACTGGAAACTGCCCAGATTGAATTTGCAGCAATGCCTGCTGTAGCCCAGATGGAACTGAATGGAATGCTTTTGGATGCAAAATGCTGGCATTTAGTGGGTGAAGAACTGAAAACCCAAAGGCAGACAGCACTGACAGAATTAGTGAAAGCTGGTTTAAAACCCGCCCCTAATCCACAACTTTCCCTATTCCCAGAACTCACGGAAACCATCAACCCTCGCTCGGCGACACAAGTTTTAAGCGCTCTTCACGCCTTAAATATTCCTATCAAGTCAACCAGCAAGAGCGAACTCATCCCAAAAGCTCGTGAATATCCGGTTATTCAATCCCTACTGAAATATCGAAAGTTGGCATCTTTATGTTCAAACTTTGCTGAAGTCTTGCCCAAACATATTCACCCTGTAACCGGAAGGATTCACCCCAGCTATCGGCAATGTGGCGCTCGTTCTGGACGATTCAGTTGCAAGCAGCCGAATCTGCAAAATATTCCCAGGATTTGCACCGCCAAGGGAATGCGTGCTTGCTTTATTGCTGCTCCTGGCTATCAAAT
The DNA here is from genome assembly GCF_040226375.1 of Coleofasciculus sp. G2-EDA-02. Classification (NCBI taxonomy): domain Bacteria; kingdom Bacillati; phylum Cyanobacteriota; class Cyanophyceae; order Coleofasciculales; family Coleofasciculaceae; genus Coleofasciculus; species Coleofasciculus sp. G2-EDA-02. The sequence goes on from NZ_JAVKEW010000073.1 coordinate 14,728, forward strand.
AATCAAGGCGGATTATAGCCAGATTGAACTAAGGATTGTAGCAGAAATATCTGGCGATGCAAAAATGCTTGATGCCTACGCTAAAAGTGAAGATTTGCACGCTTTAACGGCATCATTGATTACAGGCAAGCGGTTAGAGGAGGTAACAGAAGAGGATCGGCGGATAGCCAAATCGGTAAATTTCGGGTTAATCTATGGCATGGGTGCCGCCAAACTTCAAGCTTATGCTGAGGAAAAGTACGATGTACTCTTAACTCTAGAGGAAGCCACAGAGTTCAGAATGCGGTTCTTTCAAGCTTATGCTGGAGTTAAGAAATGGCACGATAGAATCAGGAGAATGGTGTATATTAAAGATATCAAGCAAATCCGAACAATTGGTGGACGCAGAAGACGGTGGGCGAAGAAACCCAGGCTTTCTGAGTTGCTAAATCACCCTGTTCAGGGAACGTCGGCTGATATGTTGAAAGTGGCGATCGCTCGTTTGTTTAAAGTTCTACCTAAGACGGGTGCGAAGTTGATTGGTGTGGTACACGATGAGATTTTGTTAGAGTGTCCGAATGCAAGTCTAAAAAGAACCAGCCGCCTTCTAAGAAAGGTCATGGTGGCAGCAGGAGAGTTATATCTACAGCAAGTTCCTGTTGAAGTTGAAGTAAAAATTGATTCTTCTTGGAGTTAAATACAGCCATTAGCGATCGCACTCAGTCAATAGTGTTTCAACCGCTTGTTTCTCCCAATCAACATACGTTGCTGGGTTCTGCCAAAATTGCTGCCATGCCTGATTTAGCAAGTTATGAATAGGGTCTTGAATCGTAGGGGTTGCAATTCGAGCCTGAATATCTTTTACCGCATTCCAAGCATGATATGCTACTGCCTCTATGAGATCCCTGGGATAGCAGCGGTGGTATTCGGGTTCCGGTTGGGCTGCGATTTGCTCACAAAACTCACTCCATCGCTGCTGAATCTCCTTAGCTGTTGGTTGAGACCCAGATAACTCCAGTGCATACAGCATGGCACTCATCCGTGCATGATCACAGGGATGTGAACTTATCCGCAGCAACGATAACTCGTGCGGATTACTACCACGCTTAATTGCTAAATGTAAGTGTGACCAAACAAAGGCTGAACCTAAAGTATAGACTGCATATAAATCACAGAAAAACTCTTCTACCCAAAATTTAATCCATGAAATTTGCCAGGTGTGAAGGAGTTCATAAAACTGTCTAGGTCCACGGCGATACTCTAGTTTGTTTTTCTCTTCTTCAAAATGATTGAGTACTTCAAGAATTGCATTTTCATACTGATGTTGAAATGGTTCTAATATTGGATCGTTTTTTACTGTGAAGAAAGGATGCGCTAGCTCATGATACAAATCAGGGAGATGCAACAAAAACTTACCTTCAATTAAGGGAATGCAAAGGAGATTGAGATTACGGTAAATGCAAAAGTACTGCTGAGATAGAGTTGTAACAGTTGGAGTAAGGTGAGGATAATTAATTTCACGCGCTATTCTCTCGATCAAAACATTTAGACGATAGTCTTCGCTAGATGCTCGATTCAATGCAGCAATTCCAACTGTTTCAATCAAGTCCATTTTTGCAACAATTCGCTTGAATTCCCGTAGATTTTCTGGATCACAGGTATTATGAACATTTTTTCTTAGCTTTTGTAGCGCTTGAATTTCATCGTTCACTTGTTGTGTACATATTGATCTCAATGCCTGGTAATCTCTAGGAAGATCCCTAGGAATGCTGGCTATTAATACCCGCCCTCGTTCAATCATTTGTGGAACTGCACCTGCAAGATAGTTATTAAGCATTACCACCTCGCATCCGCGCAAAGGTATTCGCACGTTCATACTCAAGCATATTTGCTAGCTTTTCAAGTTTTGTAATCTCAACTGGTGTTATCTTGTGTGACAACAGTGCTTGGCCCAGTTGACTCCATTCAACAAGGCTTTTTTTAGGACTATCTTGTAGCAAAATAACTAATAATTGGGCATCTAACCCTCTTGGTGATTTTGCTAAACTAACCAATAGCTCTCCCAACTTCTGTTGCTGCTCGGAGATTGTTATCTGTTCTTGCTTGAGTTGAATCAGGGCTTGATCCAGAAGTTCAGCATATTCTTCAAGCCGAGTATACAGAGTGGAATATAGACCGATTGTACTCATACTGTTGCCTCCTCGCTGTCTTGCTCATTATCAGCGATTTCATTAAAGCTATCTTCGGACTCAAGCTCTTCTGATAAGTCAAATCGGAGCGCATCTTCATCGTATTCACTAGCATCTTCACTCAATCTCCGGTCGTTGAGTTTTACTGTGATCGGATAACGGGTGCCGTCATCAGGTTTTGTCCAAGTTAGGGCAGTTAAATAGTAAATATCTTCCAAACATAATTTAAATGGCAGGCTACCCTCGATATACCGGACGTGCAGTGGCTTAACTGTCCCTGGCTTTGGAAATGCTCGACCTGTTGAGCAGAGGTATCCATCATTGTTGATGATACGGTAAAAGCCAATTTGAGGATTTTGCACAAACGGTGACTGCCCCCCTCGCTCAGTTACATCAAATAACCGTATGGATGCCGGGGCAGATTTAGAGATTTCTAGAATTGTTAAAGTGGCATCTTCAGGTATAATTCCTTGTGCCTTCAGTGCCGCGATCGCCTGTTTAGCCCCTTCAATCTCGCACTCATACATCCGCCCATCACGATGAATGACAATGCATAAAAGTGGATACGTCGCTTGCTCCGCTTCTTTTGTCAAAATTTCAATTAAACAGGCTTTAACCTGATCGCTAGATAACTGCTCCTTTTGTTTGGACGTAATCGGTGGCAGCGTCCAAATTTGACTTCCATCCTTGTTGACAACAATGTAGCCTGCTGTGTGGTGTTTAACATCAATTCCAATAGTGACATCCGCGTGCAAAGGCGTATCCAAAACAAACGGCCATCGCTCATTGGTAAGTAGTACCTTATTCAAGGCAACAGCACGAAGATAGCCTTGCAATTTGCCACGTTTTGGGGCGCGGACAGCGTAAAAGGGCTGTCCATGCTCGTTGTACCGTAATTCGTAGCACTCTTTCCCTGTTGCTGAGTGAATTGTAGCCACGTATAAATCATGGTTTTTTAATTCCCTGACAACTAAAGCAGCAAGGGGATCGTGCTGGCGTGGTAAGCGGTTGGGAGTATGATGCAACATCACAATGCCGTAACCTGGCTGAAGCTGATGTTCTTCCACGGTTTTCAGAATGGCTTTACCCTGCTCAATGTAGGTTCGGAAACCCCGATCTGGGTAGTAGATCACCTGAGGTTTGTAGCCTCCACCTGCTGGATAGAGTTTATCAACAACCTTTTTGAGATCCTGAACAAACTTTGACCCAAAACTATCGCCGACAGTCTGAGGAAGCAAAAGATACTGGCGATCAAAGGGTTCTCGCACATACACTCCAGCATCCGGACTACTAAGTAGCTCTAATCTCCTCTGCCCAACTTGATTCAAAGTTACGTGGGTCGCCCCTTCAGTACCCCGAACTGACAACCGATAGTTATTTCCAAAACGGTAATCTGGAAGTGTGAACATTTCCTGTGAAACCTGCTCAGGTGTGCCAGCAACCTTGAGAGTAATGTTGCCAAATTTAATCTCTCGGAGGTACTTCTCAACTAGCTGATGAATCGCAGAACGGCGAATATGGGGTTTCAAAATAGTGTAGGAGTGGTAACGCTGAATGACAGGATTAGTGGTGTCATACACTAAATGACACAATGCTGCGATCGCCATCCGATCTTCGTTCTGATTATTGAAATAATGAACCACTGCCGCATCTTGAGCTATAGATACCAAATCTTCTGGAATTGGCTTGCGGGAATTTTTGATGATGTAGTCAAGCAAAGAAAGCAAATTATTATTGTATGGAACCATTGCTTCCGTCGCGTTTAAGTCGGAAAGCTCACTCAGTTGAATTTCATACCACTGGTGTCCGTAATGGTAAATGCAATGTTTAACTTTATACTGCTGAAATTCCTGTTCCGTTAAATAAGTGGGTAACGGATCTCGACTGATAAACTTATGTTGCACATCAACGCAGAGTCCAATGCTTCCACTTTCGGTAAAATCTGGACGGACTGAGAACCCGCGAAATAGTGAGATCGAACCAAATTCTTGATGTGGAGCCTTCTCAAAAAAAGGTTTTCCAGCACTGGGCTGCCACAGTTGTGCATTCCCAAACAGGGCAGACTGCACCATGAAGTGGAGGAATCGCAGGCAAATCTCGTCATTCTGTGGGGTACGGAGTGAATAGTCAAGGTTTAGCGTATTGCCAGTTGATTTGAAATAAACAACCCCTCTGACAATTGGACAAGATGCAGGTGGCTCTGGTGCATCGGCAGCTACTACCAGGCACGGCTTTGCGTCACATTCGATGATAGTTACAGGATATTTGAGGAGATAGCTCAACCGATGGATCAAATTCTGCCGATTCTTGTAGTACTCAGAATGTCGCTTAAGCCCTCGTATCTCATACAAGCGGTACTGAGTCGCAAGCTCAGCAAGATTTAAGAATGGAAAAACATTACTTTCTATGCCCATTACGCGGACTCCCAACAAATTGATTGATAGTTACAGAACTGGCACGTTTCAGGGGAAGAAGCTGTCAAAAACTCCATTGGAGCAAGTGTTGATTTTTTTGCCTCTCCTACGATTAGTTGCATTGCACTGATGCTTTCAGCCATAAAGTTATCAATTTCAGCAATTCGCACTTCGTCTAATTGATAACGTCGGATCTTATTTGTCAGTAATTGAATTTCCAAAAGTTGAAGGTCAGTAACTTCCCACTTTGATAATTTTGGAAAATCTTTGTGGGGTTTTCCTCGAGTTAGAGCGAGTGCGTATATTCCAAGTTGATTCAAAGCTCTGTAAACTCCAGAGAAGTGAACCTTCCAATCAATAATCAATGGAGGTTTGTTGCGATAGAAAGCAATAAGATCGGGGACGGCTCGAACCGTTTCACCAGTGTGTGAGAATGATAATGCTCTCTGAGTGACGAGATATTGAGCTGTTTTGAGTTCTGACCAAACTTCAGGCATATTAAATAAATTTGCTAAGGCTTGGTCAATTTCTGCTTTTGCCTTTTTTATCTCTGTCTCAGGAATCTTCCCGCCATACTCCATGCAATGAAATACAGCAAAGTCAGAACCTACCTGAGAAGGTGAAAGTCCTTGTTGATGCAGGGGGTGTTGTCGAGCAAATTTGAGTTGTCGGTCAAATAGCTCTTTAGCCCTCTGTTGAGCAACTGTAAGTGAGGGAGTTCCTTTGGCTTTTAATGTCGGAACAATCACCTCACTAATCACAGAATCTACGATACTACCACGCCAAGAACTGATACTTTGCAATTTACTCAGCAGGTAAGCTTTATGGCGGTGAATATCTTTTGCTTTCCAATTTGCTAGACAGTTTTTGTAGTACCACTGTCGTTGGCATTTTTTGAATGTTTTTGCCGCAGAGAAAGACCACATAATCAACGTTTCCGTTTGTTTTGTTTTGAGCGCAGATATTTGAGATAATCGGCTAGTTCATCTGCTTCTTCAGAAGTAACTGGACCTAATCTGGCAGCGAGCTCTGTGAGTGATGTATCTAGTTTCCCGCTCTCCGGCACTGGATACCCAGCCAGTTCTAATAGAGTTGTATATGGAATGTTATACAGATCGCTGAGCTTACGCAGAATACCTGGAGAAGGCGAACGGATTTTGCCCGTCTCTAATTGGCTGAGATAGGCATTGGAGATACCTGTTTCAGTTTCAACCGCACGTAGTGTCAGTTTTTTGTGCTGACGAGCGGAGGCGAGAAATGAACCTAACTTGCTTGATTCTTGACTCATGTACTAATTATATCAAGCTTGCTAACTATGTCAAGCAAGTTGAATTGTCCGTGAAACACAGCTTATGCCAGATCGACAGAATCCGTTTTGACCCAAGACCTAGAAGCTCTCGCTGCCACAGATAGCCAGCTCGACAGACTCGTTGAACAACTGCGGCGCAATCGCAGGCATTTCAAAGAACAAAACCTGGAGCAACTGCACAATTTAACTACCCAAACAATTCCTGTAGCGGAATTGCAAACTTGGACTGGTCTACCCCACTAGCTGGACGAGCATAAGTCGCTTGATTGCGAATCGCTAAAATCTGCTCCTCATCCCGCAACATCGACGGCGTAAACTGATAACGCTGATGCCGGAGATCATTCAACGTCACCCTCAATTCATCAGGCTGTTGACCTTGTAACTGATTACGATAGTAGATTTCCTCAGCGCATTTTCTCACAGCATTGCCAATTTCTGCTGGCGTACAAAGTCTGTAATCCCTCAACAAAATTCGCCACTCATCATCCGTCCAAGGCGACTCAGAAGAATTCCGAAAATCTGGAAAATATTTCTTGAGATGCAAGTTAAAAATCTCGTACATCGCCCCTTCGTGAGGCAAATCCACAAAGAAAATATCATCAAATCGGCGGATTAATTCCGGTGGCAACATCCCTAAACGGTTAACTGTCGCCACGATATAAATTGGGTATTGATGCTCCTGCATCCAGGTTAAAAGCTTCCCCGACAAGCGCCTAGAAACGCCCCCATCCGCATTAGAATTCCACCCAGCAAAGCCTTTATCAAAATCATCCCAATAGAGAATTGTAGGACTTAAAGCCTGAGCCAATTCCAGCAGTTCCCGCAGAGCCAAGTCCGGTTGAGAAGAACCAACAATTGCACCCCAGTCAGCAGCCAACAGTGGCACTCCCATCTTCTTAGCCGCGAGTTTAGCACTCAGACTTTTTCCCGTACCAGGTGGTCCCCAAAGAATCATTCCCTTGGGAAATTGGAGTCCATATTTTTCTGCGTCTGGATTTAGCAAGCTAGCCACCTTTGAAAGCGACTCGTCTAGCAAGTCTAGACCCCCTGCATCCGGGACATCCGGTTCGGCGATAAATTCCAGACCCCGTCCCCGCAGCTTGTTAACCTTATGGTCAAGCACCAAACCTGTCAATTCCTCTACTGTAGAAGCAAATGCCTGCGATCGCGCAACATCTCTGCAAGAGAATCGCTCCAAAACCAACTCAATCTCACCTTGCGGCAACCCCTGGCAAGCTCGAACCAATGAAGCTTGAAGCGAGTCATCCTCTTGACCTCCAAGCCAAGGGTTTTGACTACCAAACGATGCTACCATCTTTTGCACAGCGTCGCGATTGGGCATTGGGGTAGTCAATACTGGAATCAAAGGCTGCAAGTTCATCGGCAACTGGATGTAGTTTTCCAGCATTACCCAAAACTGACGAGTGGCAGACCAAGATGAGTGATAATAAGCATTTGCCAGTTGGAACGCACGGGTGTAGCTAACCTGACCAGATTCATCAAAATCTAACACCCCCTCAAGAATATAAATCCCCTCCCTCCCGCTTTCTAATAGGAATTGAAGCACGTCTGAGTCTAAGTACAAGTCGGTGTTTTGTAGAATGCACTTACCGTCTTTACTGACGACTTCCTGTAAGCAGCCATAGCCAGGGTTCCAGAACAGAACTGGCATTTGGAGTTCTTGCCCCCATCTGTAAAACTGTGTCAACACCCGGGTTCGGTCGGTTGTGTAATATTCCAGTCCAACAATAGGAGTGCCTTTATTTGCCAATCTTAACCAATCATTGATGGTACGCATAAGTTCACCGTTAGAAAATACTCAAAGCTACTCTTTCTATTCACCTAGCACGGGTTACACTTGCCATCAACCAACAGTTAAACAACAGTCAAGCCTATCTCTAGTTCTTAAGAATGAGTTAACCTATTTAGCTAATCCACACAACTACTTATTTCGGTCGAGTACGAAGCAAGACTCACCTACTTATTCCTACAAGTGTTTTGATTCCTCCCGACTTTAATCGGAGCTGAATCGTCATCAACTATCTTAAAACTACAAAACTCATCAAAGCTATAAAGAGTAGAAAATGTAAACTTTGATAGCGCCTAACGGCGCAAATAGCCAGGAAGTAGTTAAATTTAATCAAACTTCATGGCAACGACAACAACTAAAAACAACTCACGCTCATCCAATGGAGCGAGAACTTCTAATGGCAAAAGCAACGGTGCTGCTAAGTCAAAAAATCCAGCAACAGCGACCCAATCTCAGGTCAGCCGACGCTCGACAATGACTGTCGAAGAGCAAGCTGATGAACTTCTAGCTCGTGTCCGAACCACTATCCTGAAAAAGTTTGGAGTCAAGATTCAACTCCGTGAAAAACGTCTCCAAACCAAAATAGGTCACGCCACCAAAGAAAAAATAGGCTTGGATATTGCCGCACAGTTGAAAAAACGTGGCAAGACAATGAACTGGCAACGTTGGAATAACCAAGTGTTCCCTGCCTTATTCGGACAACCTGATGCCCTACGTCACAATATCGAAGTCATAGCCCTGGTTATGGCAAAATTGTACGACGTTTTCGAGCTTGATCCGCAAGAAGCAATTAAAGGTCTCGTCAAATTTAATCAGGAATCACTTGCCAAGCGTAATAGCTATAGCAAACAAGATGAATCTGACGACGAAGATGATTTTGACGATCTAGAGGATGAGCTTGATACCGATGAAGAAGAGGAATCCGAAGACGACTTGGACGAGGAACTTGAAGATGACTTCGATACCGAGGAAGAAGATGATTCCGACGCTGAGGATGAAGTGGATTCTGATGAGGAGGAAGTATTAGAATAATCTTTGGCAACTCCTTAAATTTAGAATTTCTTTTCAGGCTTCTCTCTTCATAACTTTTGCATTCAACTTTGCTCCGCTTAGAAAAAGCGGAGTAATTTTTTCTAATTTTATAAGAACTAAGCCATCAATTTTATGTTAATAGATAAAGACCACAAAAAACAGAATTTGAAAAGGCAGCGATTGCTGCTGTGTATATGAACAGACCTGAATTAAGGAAAACTGAAAAATGACTACAGCTAACAAACTTCGTAAAACGAATACAGCCAAAACTACCAATTCTCAAAAGGCTCGCGTTAAAGCGCTCGACAAGTGCATCAGCTACAACGAGAAACTGCGTTTGATGGTACTAGAAGTCTTAAGGGAAGAATCGGGACGAGAGTTGGCTAACGAAGCTCGTTTTAACGACACTGAATTCGATTGGGAAGCGCACAACACTCAGTTTCGCGCTGATTACAGCGAAACGCCTCTGAAGGAATTAATGCGTGCCGCTCGCACCCTGTATGGATTAACCGACATGGATGCAATCCGGGAGCGCCGCGCCAAGCATCGGGGTATCCGCAACGAACGGATTGCCCGCCAAAGCAGTGGAACTGCCCCAAGTTTACACTATTTGGAAGAAGATGTTGATGTTGATGATGAGATTGACGATTTCGAGTAAATTGCAATAGCAACGAATCGTAAGCAAAGATTTCCCGTTAAGGGCTACTTCCTCACTGCCTTAATGCCAGCAGTGGGGAAGTTTTTTTATCGGCTAAATCCGCTGCTTTTTGTTAATTTAAAATAGCTCTAAAGGTCAAATTAATTCGGGGAGGAACCGGACGTTTAGTTTTAGGAATTTGATGCTGCCAATAGTGCTGCATTGTGCCTTGCATCAATAAGAAACTACCAGAAGTTAACTCCAATTGATGCTTTAATCCTTTCTCGGCTCGATGCCGCAGCATGAACCGCCGTGTTCCGCCTAAACTCAGAGAACCAATAACTGGATTTTGTCCCAACTCAGGTTCATCATCGCTGTGCCACCCCATACTGTCGTTGCCATCTCGGTAAAGATTGAGCAGTACACTGTTGAATACCACACCCGAAACCGCTTCAGCCTTTGCCTTGAGGTCAAGTATTGTAGGCGTCCAGGGAGAGGTGTGCATCGTGATGCCAGAGTAAGTATAGGATATACCGGGATCGCCATGCCAAGCCGTCAGCCTGGGTTGAGGCATGGAACGCCCGTAAATCGTAATCCAATCCTGTCGCCAATCAATGGTTTGAGTTAGTTCAGTGAAAAAGCGATCGCTTTCCTGTCCCTCTAGCAGAGACGGGTAGAACACAATATCCGCATCAGGTAGTTGGAGAGTGAGCATAATACAAACAAATAGGCGATTAATTTCCGATGCGTCGGGCAAATGTCAGCAAATGCGCGGCAACAGATTGAGGTTGATCAAAGTGAGGTACATGACTAGCTTTGAGAATCCAAATGAGTTGACTGCCTGAAATTGCCTGTTTAAACTTGGTTGCATCGTCCGTCCCCAATACATCATCGGCTTCTCCCCACAAAATCAGGGTGGGATGTTGAACCTGAGCGATGCGATCGCGCAAATTAGCATAACCTCCACTTTTTGTGAAGGACGCGATCGCTGCTTTCCATCCTGGCATCTCCTGATGCAGCAAAGAACAACGAAGCGCATCAATCAGCGTTAGGTCAATTATTGGGAAAGCTAAAGCAGCAGTGAGAGCAGCCTGTTTGCGGAAGTGCAACCAATTTGCCCCTAATTCAATCAGGGGATGTGGGAGAAATTGCCCAACTGGAAAGCTGCCAGAAAAGCCAACACTGTTAATTAGAACCAGCGATCGCACCCAGTTGGGATAGTTTAAGGCAAAGTCGATCGCCACTGCACCCCCTAACGATGCACCAACCAGCATTACAGGTTGCCTAATCCAGGTTTCTATAACCTTAAGGAGATGCTGCCGGATATTTTGAGGATTGACGGCAAGGGTGGGAACGTACTCTGTAAATCCAGAGCCAAACAGATCTACTGTCCAAGTCTCGTGCTGGGTTGTTAATAAGGGGAGCAAACGCCGGAACTCCAGCAGGGAACTGTCAAATCCAGGTAGCAACAGAATTGGTGCAGCGTTAGGTTGGGAAGCCGAGCGATCGGAAGAGTGGTGAACGTAGGCAGTAGCAATTGCGGTTGTGCCTTGTTGAAAGGGAACCTGAACTACTTGACGTTCAAGTTGCTGGAGAAGAGCGATCGCCTCTAAATCTTGAATGTCAACAACTGAGGGCGGTAGAAAATCAGCTTTCATTCGCTCTAACCGACAACCGGTAATCCTGCCAGAGCCATCGCTACTTCCTCTGCACTGTACTCAGTATCTACCAGTTTTCCTGCCTGATAGTCCATGTACGCCTGCATATCAAAGTGCCCATGACCGCAAAGGTTAAACAAAATCACCTTGCTCTCGCCGGACTCTTTGCATTTTAATGCCTCGTCGATCGCTCCCTTAACGGCATGGTTGGCTTCTGGAGCCGGAAGGATACCTTCGGCACGAGCAAAGGTCAATCCTGCGGCGAAACAACCTAACTGATATTCGGAGCGGGGTTGTGCGAGTCCCAGGTTCACCACATGACTGACGAGGGGAGCCATCCCGTGATAGCGTAGACCACCCGCATGAATGCCTTCCGGTACAAACGTGCTTCCCAAAGTATGCATCTTGACTAATGGAGTCAGATGTGCTGTATCGCCGAAATCATAGGCGTACTTGCCACGAGTTAGAGTTGGACAGGCGGCGGGTTCCACGGCAATAATCTCAACATCTCGCTCACCGCGTAGCTTTGCACCCAGAAACGGAAAGGCGATGCCGGCAAAGTTGCTGCCCCCACCCGTACAACCCACGACAATATCTGGATAATCTCCTGCCATTTCTAGCTGTGCCAAGGCTTCTTGTCCAATCACCGTCTGGTGCAGCAAAACATGGTTGAGGACACTGCCCAAAGCGTACTTGCTCCCCTCATCCCCGGCGGCAACTTCTACCGCTTCACTGATAGCGATGCCCAGGCTACCTGTGCTGTTGGGATACGCGGATAGAATTGAGCGCCCTGCATGGGTTTCTTCACTGGGACTGGCAACCACTCTGGCTCCATACGCTTCCATTAGCGATCGACGGTACGGCTTTTGGTTATAGCTGACCTTTACCATATAGACCAGCACTTCCAGCCCAAACAGTGCCCCAGCAAACGCGAGTGAGGAACCCCACTGTCCGGCTCCGGTTTCCGTGGTCAGTCGCTTTACGCCTGCTTGCTTGTTATAGTACGCCTGGGCAACGGCAGTATTGGGTTTGTGGCTTCCGGCAGGGCTAACGCCTTCGTATTTGTAGTAAATCTTGGCAGTGGTATCGAGGGCTTTCTCCAGTCGGCGTGCGCGATAAAGCGGGGTGGGTCGCCATTGACGGTAGATGGACTGAACCTCGTCAGGAATCTCAATCCAACGAGACTGGCTGACTTCCTGTTCGATCAGGCTCAGGGGAAAGAGGGGAGCCAGGTCATCGGGAGTAATGGGTTGTCCAGTGCCGGGATGGAGAACGGGGGGTAGAGGCGTGGACAAATCCGCCTGGACATTGTACCAGGCAGTGGGCAAAAGGTCTTCCGACAGGAGGTATTTGATGGTGTCCATTCGGGGTAAGAGAGAAAGTAGCGGCTGATTGCGTTGCGGCTTCTATTGTCGCTGATTCCGTGACGCGGATGCTATGCACTACGCGAACGTGTCTGCGGAGCGATCGCCTTCTATAGCTGGTTAAAATTGAAGGGGTATATACCTCAACAATATAAATGCCTGCTAAGGATATTTACCATAATGCTGTGAGATTTGCATTGGTCAAGGATGGCTGGGAGATTTTAACAGAAGATTATACTTTGGAGTATGGTGGCGATCGCTTATACGTGGATATTGCAGCAGAAAAATCGATCGCAGCAGAAAAACAAGGTCAAAAAATTCTTGTAGAAGTCAAAAGCTTCTTAGGTCGCTCGTTTATTAATGACTTAGAGCAAGCTGTAGGTCAGTATGTTGTTTATCGAGATGTTTTGGTAGAGACGGACTTAGATTTTGAACTGTATTTGGCAATTACCCAAGGAACCTATAAAAGTTATTTTCAACGCCAGTTAGCCCAGATGATTATCAATCGCAACCAAGTTAAATTGTTAATAGTTGATGCAGAAAATGAGGTAATTGTACAATGGATATATTAAAGCACTATCGGCAAATCATCCAAGACGTTTTAACAGACTATCATCAGCTCAATGAAAAATCTGGTACTACAACGGAAAGTGCGTTAGCCTTTGATGAGGTACACGATCAGTACCTTTTGCTATTGATGGGTTGGCACAAAGATGAGCGGATTAAGAGTGTGATGATTCATATCCGTTTGAAAGATGACAAAATTTGGATTGAGGAAGACTGGACAGAAGATGGGGTGGCGACAGATTTGTTGCACAAAGGGATTGCACGAGAGGAGATTGTTTTAGCGTTTCATCCACCTCATGTCAGACAATATACTGAATTTGCGATCGCGTAGCGACTCCTCTGGAGTATCGCGTAAGGGCTGACTTGTCAGTTCGCGGGTGCGATCGCATCCGTTACATCCGTTATCAAATCTACCAATTGTAGCTGGGATTGTGAGGTAGAGCGATCGCACAGGTGGTGAGGATATCAGGTAGGTTGGGTTGCGCGATAGCGATACCTAAAAAAAGCATCTCTGAGCCAATAACCCACATTCCGCACTTCAATCTGTAGCATCAAAGAAGTATACGAAGAACTCACATAAGGGGAAAAAATTAAGTAGAAATACTTAACGCCACGGGGTTAACTGAGGGTGGACAAATAAATTAATACCAATGGAGGGAAAATAAAAATAATGTAACCCAATTAACGGCAAGAAAATTCATGAATTCGTTAGCTGCTCTAAAAATCCAGACAATCAATCATCTAGGATTGATAGCTGGACTTGTCGATGAGATAGGAATAGAAAAAATTATCAATGACCTTTTAGGAGTGGAGACGAGGGAAATAATAAGTGCCGGTCAAGTTGTCAAGGGAATTATTTTGAATGGATTGGGATTTGTGTCAAGACCTCTCTATTTATTCCCTCAGTTCTTTGAAGATAAAGCCACAGAACATTTATTGGGAGAAGGAATAGAACCCAAACACTTAAATGATGATAAAATCGGTCGAGTGATGGATAAGCTCTACCGAAAAGGTCTTTCAGATATATTTTTAGTGATTGCTCTAGCTGCCATCGAAAAATACGGAATCTCGACGGAGTTTTCCCACCTAGATGCGACTTCATCGGAGTTTTCCCACCTAGATGCGACTTCATTGTCTCTTCATGGTCAATATGAAGGGCAATTAGCTTCCGAATCCGACTCGGGGTTAGCGGACAGGAAAGAAACCGAAGAAATCACACACCAGCCAAAGCCGATTAAAATTACTCACGGTTATTCCCGCGATCGCCGACCCGACTTAAAACAATTTGTCATCGACTTAATAGTAAGTGGAGATGGAGATATTCCCTTATTTTTAAGGGTAGCAGATGGAAACGAAACTGACAAAGGAGCTTTTGGGCAAATTGTTAAAGACTATAAAGCTCAAGTAGATTTCTCTACTCTGATAGTCAGTGATAGCGCCTTATACAGTAAGAAGAATCTCTTGTTAATGAAAGGAATTGAATGGTTATGCCGTGTACCTTTATCGATTAAAGAAGCAAAAACGCTGGTTAGCTCACTCTCGAATGACGAATTAGAAGCGAGTCCGAATCCGGGCTACTCCTATTGTGAAGTGAAGAGTCAGTATGGAGGAGTAGAACAAAGATGGTTGGTGGTAGAAAGTCAAGTCAGAAAAGCTTCAGATTTAGAGAAACTGGAGAAGAAGATCAAGGAAGAAGCTTCAAAAATCCTCAAAAAATTCTGGAAACTTGTTCAGAAAGAATTTTCGAGTTATGAAGAAGCTGTTGTCCAAGTCAAGCTCCTGAGTAAAACTTTAAACTATCATCAAATTCGTGAGCTTAAGGTGACGGAATTTCCGTCTCGTCTTGAGAGCAAATCCTCTCAAAATCAGAGCCAAAGCTCGTCAAGTTTTTATAAAATTACTGGCTCGGTTCAGCGGAATGATAATAAAATTGAATCGGATAAACGCCGTGCCGGACGATTTGTTTTAGCCACCAATAGAATGAAAGTTCAGGAATTTACTGCCTCAGATATCCTCCAGAAATATAAAGATCAACAAGCTCCGGAAAGAAGTTTTGCTTTTTTGAAAGACCCTTTATTTTTTGCCGATAGCGTTTTTCTGAAATCTCCCGAAAGAATCGAAACTATGGCAATGCTGATGGGGTTATGCCTTTTAGTTTATGCGATTGGACAAAGACAACTTCGTCAGAACTTATCCTCAGCTCAGGTTGGACTTAAGAATCAGTTAGGTCAACTCACTGATCATCCCACATTAAAATGGATATTTCAAGGTTTTCAGGGGATTCATATAGTTTTTTTGGCGGGGCTTAAACAAATCGTTAACCTAACTGATGAGCGCCAGTTTACTTTAAGTTTTTTTCCACAATCAAGCCAGAACTATTATGTTTTGTCAGGTTAACCCGTTCCCGAAAATTGGCAACAACATCAACTTAAAATTGTCAAAATTATTTCCCAGCCAAAAGGAGATAGTTGTGGCTGGGTATTCTCAATAAATAAACCCTAATGACAGAGAGTAAACAAATACCACAGTGTTCGCGCAAAGTTTACGCGAACTTTACCTAGTTCTAAGTATTTCTACTCGGCTTGTTTTGAGGATCAGTGCCAGCGCTCTCCATGTTTCAGTAATGCTACAGATTGAAGTGCGGAATGTGGGAATAATGTTATGCAATATCGACGGGCAAAAACGCCAGGGGCGACGTATTTTTTCACGGTGGTGACGTATCAGCGGCAGACAATTTTTGATGATGCCCAGATGGTTGATTTGCTGCGGCAGTGTTTCCGGGTGGTGAAGCAGAGGCATCCGTTTGTCATTGAGGCAATGGTGGTGTTGCGGGAGCATAAGCAAAAGCTTATGGACACTACCCGATGATGATGCAGATTTTTCGATGCGGTGGCGGTTGATTAAGAGTGAATTTAGTCACCGTTGTCGAGATAATTACAAGCGAAATCGCACAGTTTCACGGGTGAGGAAGGGGGAGCAAGCGGTTTGGCAGCGTCGGTTTTGGGAACACCAAATTCGGGATGAGCGCGATGAAAGCAAAACCCAACAAAACCAAAGGTTACATTTGTACTTCATTTTACCCGAAAGGCTTATGGGTGTTGGGTTTCCTTTGTCAACCCAACCTACGAGGCGAGCGATCGCACTTGGTTATACAACCTTCACCTTGTCGCTTTCTTTATTAATATCGTATGTTGTGTTAATTAAGCGGATTGATACGATATACTTTGCAAGTAATTCCAACCCTATGCCACCCTGACGAAATCCGATGTTAATAGATGTATAACTCAACCCTTTCTTGTTCTTGGGGCTTTCCTGTTTCAGAGTAATCGCTGAGGGTTTGTCCTTTATCCCTTTCGAGAGATTCTGCTTCTTCTCTTTCTCTAACCATGAGTCTGCATCTCCCTGATAAGTAGTGTGTTGAGGATTATATATGACATCCTCTAAAGCTGCCCGATCCACGATAATCTCCAGCATGTTGCTGCGTTTGCCTTTGTTTCCCATACTCTCCACAACATAAGCCTTGTTGGGCGCAAACATTTTTTCAGCGGTTCCTTTCTTACCTTCCTTGAACGTGAAGAGGGGTATCTTGTGCTTTTCAATCGTTTGCTTTAGTGCCTCTAGCTCCCCAACTTCTACCGAACGAAATAGAATGAAATAATTTCCGAGCTTTTCAACAGCAATGGGTTTGCCAAATATCTGGGCATTGTCCAACACATCCATTGCCATTTCTTCCGATTGCTCTTCGTGGCTTTCTAATTCGTGGTCGTCTCCCTCCGAAGTTTGTTTCTTCATAAAATTGATGATGAGTTCTTGTTTGAGTATCTCTAACATCTTGGTTAAATTGATAAAACTGACATTATTTTGATCATATTTCTTCAATAGTTCAATCATGTCTTTTTCCGATGCCCCTGTTGTTGCCGTGATATCCTGCCATTTAGGGTAGACGTAGGTAAGATAGGCCTCGCTCCACCCAATTTCATTCCTAATCGGCTTTTCAATAACTATCTTTCTTTGTAGTGCTGACCCGGAAAATGAGGGCCAGGTGCTGACATCTTGTTGTTCAGCTCTGCTAGTGACAATCGACGGTGATTTTAACTTGCTCGCCACAGGCTCCAGTGTTCCCTTGCGATTTTCACCGGGAGCGTTGATGGTCTGGAACTGAGCTGGCATCATATCGGTGGCGAATTTGCTTGGCAGAAGTTCCTCTTCTCCGAGATCACTGTGCCGTTGCACCGCCTCCCCATTCTGCTGCACCACATGGGTCAACTCATGGGCAATCAACTCCTGCCCTGCGGGACTCCCCGGCTCATACGCCCCCTGCCGAAAGAACACATCCTGCCCCGTTGTAAACGCCTTCGCCTGAATCGATTGATTCAACTGATTAGACTGAGCATCCGTATGCACCCTCACTCCACTAAAATCCGCCCCCATCGCCTGCCCCATTGACTGTTGCAAACCTGCATCTAAAGGCTGTCCGCCTCCCCTGGCACTGTTAATAGCGGTGTCCAAATCCGTTGAAGCTTCCCCTCCTGCGATTGCTTCCCCACTCTTTAGGGTTGACTTTGCTTGAAGTTCCTCTGGCTTTTCTTCCTGTCGTTGCAGTGCGGTAATCTCCGGTTGACGCTGAAGTTCCTCTTTCTTTTCCTCCTGACGCTGTACCGACTGCCCTTGAGTTGGCTGGGCAGAAGCAGGAGAATTGATCTGTTCTACCACCTGGGATGCAACCCGATCTGCCTCCTGTTCGTACTTGTCCCCCGGCTCCCCAATGGTCAACTTTGCATGGAGCGGTGATACTGACGACGGTTGCGGGGAGTTAAAGGGCGATCGCGTCTCCTCCATCGGCACCCCCGGCGTCCCTTGCCTCCACATCGGCTGGAGTTGAGGAGTAGCATATCCCTCAGGCGGATGCACCGGAATCTTAGACAAGTCGTTACTCATCTGGGATGCCCTTTCCCGTCTCTGCGTCCAGTAATCATTCATCTTGGCTTGCAATACACCCAATCGTTCCTGCTCGACAGGGGTGATTTTGCCACTGTTTTCCTTAAGCTGGAGACCAAAAGCTTCAAACTTGTGCTGATTGAACGTTTCATTCGCCAACTCTTCTGGCGTCGGTTGCTTCTTGGGCTTCCTCTGTACCGGAGCCTTAAACGGGCGAGTGCTATACTGAGTCGTCGGCTGTGGCGTGTGAGAATCCTTCTTTTGGAAGGAATGCGTTCTTTCGTATCCCATATCTACCCCCTGCATTGGTGGTGTGCGTCAAGTGATAGCAGATGCCCTTTATTTTCTCGTACCGTCTCGACTCCTGCTCCATCAAGCAACCAACAACACGCGCTGCGTTCAGTTGGCTCGATTGCATTGATTTAACTCTTGATAGGGCTGAGTCAGCTTTAAATCAATTGTAGGGTCACAACATCGAGCAAGTATTTTTTCGTAACTCAATGACATGATTGGGTCTTTTCGTATTGCGAAGCTATGGTAATGACTAGGGCATTTCTCTTGCTCCTTCTGATTTAATGAATCTGACAGACTTTGAGAGCAGTTCATGAAGATTATTGTAATTGGCAGTGGCTTTGGTGGGCTATCGGCTGCCATCCGACTACAGGCACAGGGGCATCAGGTGACGATCGCAGAAAAACGGGATAAACCCGGTGGTCGTGCCTATGTCTATGAGCAGGATGGCTTCACCTTCGATGCGGGTCCCACCATTATTACGGCTCCCTACCTGATCCATGAACTCTTTGAATTAAGTAACCGCACAACGTCCGATTACGTGACGCTGGTGCCGCTTGACCCGTTCTACAACGTGCGGTTTGAAGATGGCTCGGTATTTCACTATAACGGCTCCAGCGACTACCTGCTCGAACAAATTCGGCAATTCAACCCGGCTGATGTGGAAGGCTACCATCGGTTTTACCGGGCATCTGAGCAAGTGTTTCAAAAGGGATTACCCCTGATGACCAAGCCCTTTAGCCACTTCACCGATATGCTCAAAGTCGTTCCCGATATGCTGCAATTGCAATCCTTCAAATCAGTAGCAGGCTTCGTAAATCAGTACATCCAGGATGAGCGATTACGGCAGGTGTTTAGCTTTCATCCCCTCCTGATTGGTGGCAATCCCTTTCAGAGTACCTCCGTCTACGCCATGATTCACAAACTGGAGCAGGCTTTCGGTGTTTGGTTTGCAATGGGTGGCACGGGCGCATTAGTGCAAGGTTTGGTGCGATTGTCTCAAGAGTTGGGTGGAGAATTACGACTCAATACAGAAGTTGCAGAGATTTTGATTGAGGGTAAGACAAAACGAGCAACCGGAGTTGCACTCAAGGATGGCGAATTGCTCCAGGCGGATGCTGTTGTGAGTAATGCCGATGTTGCCCTGACCTATCTCAATTTGGTTCCCGCCCAGTTTCGCCGCAAATATAGCGATCGCTACCTGCAAAATCTCCGGTATTCGATGTCACTGTTCGTCGTTTACTTTGGCACGAATCGACGCTACAACCACATGGCGCACCATGAGATTTTGATGGGGCGGCGCTATCGGGAGTGGATGGTAGATTTGTTCGATCGCAAGCACCTAGCATCAGACTTTTCCCTGTATCTTCATCGCCCCACTGCAACTGACCCCACCCTTGCGCCACCGGGTTGTGATTGCTGGTATGTGCTGGCTCCAGTTCCAAACCTAGATGGTGCAACGGATTGGAACGAGATGGCAAAGCCATACCGGGATGCGATCGTGCAGTATCTAGAGAAGCACTATTTACCAGATTTGTCAAGTCATATTGTTACCGAACACCATATCGATCCACTGCATTTCCGGGATGAGTTGAATAGCTACAAAGGTACAGCATTTTCAGTAGAGCCTACGTTGTTCCAGTCTGCCTGGTTCCGTCCTCATAACCAAAGCGAGGACATTCCAAATCTTTATTGTGTAGGAGCCGGAACCCATCCAGGGGCGGGGCTACCTGGGGTTATGAGTTCCGGGAAGATTGTGGCAGACATGATTGGTAGAGCAGGATAGTTAATCATCTGTAACCTTTCCTCGCATCGCCTTAATCTGACTTCGCTTGCTTTTGCTATCCAGGCGTTTCCTTTGAGAACTTCGAGTTGGTTTGCTGGGTTTACGGGGTTTGGGGAGTGCGATCGCACTTTTAATCAAGTCTTGCAGTCGTTGCAGCGCCTCTTCCCGATTCTGCTCCTGGCTGCGGTGTTCTTGAGCTTTGATGACAATCACACCTTCCTTGGTAATGCGCTGGTCGGAAAGCTTTAACAATCGCTCTTTGTAGCGATCGGACAGTGAGGAAGCCAGGATATCAAAGCGTAGGTGAATGGCAGTCGCCACCTTATTCACGTTTTGTCCGCCTGCCCCTTGAGAGCGCACTGCACTCATCTCGATTTCATACTCTGGAATACTCACAGTGTTAGAAATTTTTAGCATCATTTAACAATTGCCCAGAATAACCCTGAAAATTAAAAACCGAAAACTGAACTCAAAAGCAGCGATTGCTGCTGTGTCTATGAAAATAAACCGACTTAAAGGTGAAACCCATGAATACTGCAACTGTAACTCGCTCTCCCAACCACCCGGAAAGCTCTTGATCGCGTAATCTCAATCGAAGAGAAGCGCCGATTGATGCTAATTGAAGTATTGCGGGAGGAAAGCGGACGCGAACTGGAAGCTCAAGCCCGTTTTAGCAATGGTGAAGTTGAATTCGACTGGAAAGAACACAATGCTCAGTTCCGAATTGATTATGCCAACGCTACCCTAAAAGATCTTTTGGACTATGCCCGCGAACTATACGGGTTGAACGACATCGATGCAGTACGCGAACGACGCGCCAAGCATAAAGCACAAATCCGCGCACGCCTCGAACGCAATCAGTAAGAATTACCTGCCCCTTAACGGGGTAACTTCCCTGACTTAAAACGTTAGGGAAATTTTTTCACCCACCCCCCACCCTTCTCTTGAAGGCTTTTTGATGCGCGTCAATTCTTATTGAGCGGATAAATACCGATTTTAAGGCTAGTGAAAAGAGGTCAAAAGAGGTCAAAACAGCATTACTATTCCTTCTTTTCCCTATTATTTCCTATTTATTCCTACGTTCGGGTTAATTTTTTAACCCAGATTTTGAAGAATTATTGCTTTTGGAGGAATTTTTTGCACATCTGTCCCTACTCATCTTTGTCTCTTTTCAGGAGCAAGCCATGTCAAATGTACATACAAAAATTAAAGACGGGAAATTCAGGCGAGTTGGGTTGTACACGCATAGATTACTCCTGAGTTCTCAGAGTATGACTGCACGACTAGAGGCGATATCGATTCCTCAATAATCCAATGGATGTTGGAAATTGCCAACCACTTTGTCAAGTTCAGTGCGATCGCGAATCATCTAAGCAAGTTGATTCCCAAAATAGTTTTGACCGCTCGTTCAAAAAACTCTTATCGCTCCATTTAAAAAAAGTGGTTATCACCACCCTTAACTTGAACTATAAATGGAGAAAAAAAAGGTATGCACTTGCCAAAATACTATGCAGTGCTGGGAAAGGGAGATTACCTAACTATTAAAGAGGAAAGACACGGGATTTGGGAGTACCTGGAAAAACAACCATCTGGATGGCTATGCTCAATAGCAGTGAACCGAGCGATCATGCCGAGAGATTTGCCGATTTTTTGGGATTGTGGAGCAGTAAAATACAGAAATGCAGAAATACCAGTTTCTGGTAAAACATTGGTAACGCCAGCCTGGGCAATCGCACAGTACGAGAAAAACTTCCCCAAGCTTGGTGACTTGATCGCTGCTCCAGATCATATTTTCATTCCCGGTTCAAACCTTCGGTTTAGACGGAAATTCAATTGGCATAGTGCCGAAAAATTCTTAACATTTGCGCAACAAACACTACCAGAATGTACTCCTATTGCTGTCACACACGGGGTAACAACTCAAGAGAAAATTGAAACAGCTCATAAACTTTACGAACTGGGATATCATGCAATAGCCATTGGTGGTATGGCGTTCAATGCCAGTGATGTCAAAGGAAACATAGCCGCTGTAACAGCAATTCGCAACTGTTTACCTTTTAACTGTTATATTCATGTCCTTGGCCTATGTTCTCCAACCTACGCAAAAGCTTGGTCTAATCTTGGGGTCGATTCCTTCGATGGTTCGAGCTACTTGTTAGAAGCGTTTAAAGGTCGATTCTACAAAGCAAATGGAGGTCAAATTACCAAGCATATTGCTGCTTTACCCGGCTGTAAAATTACAATTCCTCTCTGCTATTGTCATCCCTGTACACAACTGCGCATGAGTGGAATTGAAACTCGTTCAAGCGGCAGCCGCAATCAAAATTTAAGTAGGGCAGCACACAACTTAGAGCAATTGCTGTTAGCTCAAACCAGCGTTATCATTAGCGAAAATAGGGAAAAAGAAAAACAGCTTTTGCTATCTCTGAAGTCGTGTAATTAACTGTTCAAGAACTCAAAGGAGATAGTTGATTCGAGTCCGTATAGTGCAGCTAACGCTGCAAGGGTTCGTGTTTACCTTAATCACACACGAACTATGAGTATATACAGAGAATTTGTGTTAGCTACCCTCGCTCAGACTGGATGCTCGGATATTCTCCAAGAATTACACGGGGATATCAATCAATTCGGGTTGCGGAAATTAATTGAAATTGCTAGAACTGAATTCAATTTGTTTCCGACTAGCTTGGATTTAGTAGTACGTAAGCGGGAATGGTTTGCCGCAAAAACCGCATCCCAGTCTGACTTGCCTTAACCCTCACCTTGCGAGCGGTAAAAGACGATATCGAATAAACAGCGATCGCGTGAAATGTTACTAAACCTAGCTATACCGTAAGTGTAGCGCGTATCGCTGCTTTAAAAACAAGATTAAATTTCGATATCATCTGACTTGTCAACATCTCCACAGTTATTTGCCAACCTATCGCGCTTCCCACCCATCGCGTCTATTTGATCTAGCCGTTCTGCTACCCTTGACCAAAACTCAACGTCTTCAGACAAAATGCCCCGCGCAAAAATCAAGTTTTCTTGGCGAACTCTGATTAGTTCCCCTCTCCCGTCAGCCGTTAGAGAGGAAACTGAAATACCTTCAGATTCTCGGACAATCAGATCATACAAGTCCCCTAGCCGGATACGAGTATATTCATCAGTTTCTTCTACCCGCTCTGGAGCCTGATTTAACACATAATCAAAAGCTCTTTGAGCTGTGGGCAGAATAGATTCAGCTAGCTTTATCTGCTCAATATCTCTTGTAGCTGCTGACGAAAATGAATTAGTACTTAAATCGTCTTCTGACAGGTTATAAACACTAGACTCTACTGTTGTGATAGTCTGTTCTTTTAAAGGAGAAGCGGTTAGCTCATCAAAGTTAGAGTTCTCACTTAGGCTATCTTCTGGCTCCAGCACAGCAGAATCTAAAGATTCCTCTATAGAGAGCGATTCTGTATCATCCTCCTCTCCTCTTTCCCTGAAAGAGCCAATTTTATTTTCATTGTCCGCCTGTATCAAATCGCCAAGACAACCCTGTTCTTGATGCAAATATTTTCTTTTGAGAAAAGCCATACCTTTTGCATCAGGGAGATTAACCTGACGCTCCCAGTCTTTGTTTAAATCTATGAAATAGGCGGCGTTAGTTTTCAAAAGACTAATCTGAGCATATGCATAGTTCTCTTCTGCTAAAGAGATGGCGAAATCAACTGCGGCAAGACAGCCGTGATAGAAGTCTTGAGTTTCATCCGGACAAACGCAGTCTTCTATATCTGGCTCGAAATAAGTTTTTGTACCAACTTTTTTGATTTGAGCAATATAGCTTGGTGACAACCTACCAATGGGCGATTTAGAGTCCCTAAATGCTCCCTTAAAACTCAGAGATTGTTGAGAATCATCGCTCTGTGTATCTATAAAAGTCGCTAATTTAGCCTCCAAAAGGCTAAGCGTTTTTACTCCATCTTCCTCGTCTATTAGCTTGACAGCCCAATCGAATCCAACCAGCAACCCCTGGTAGAAGTCCTGAGTTTCTCCAGCTAGTGTTTGATCCGTTGCTATCTTCTCAAAAAAGGCAAGTCCTATTTGTCTAAGTTTGAAGATGTACTCCGAGGTAAATCTCTGCATGATAACTAAAGACATAATTATTCAGTTACCTTTGAAGCGTTCATACTTGAGTAACTCAACCTATCATGCGCTTATAGGGTTAGCGGTACATCTACAGTCTTAACTGATTTTAATCCTATAGGTATAGATCTATAAACGGCTTTTGCTCTACTGTTGCTACTGAATAAGAACTTTCTAGGACTAGAAAAACTTTCACAACCACGAACGGTATCAGTACATCGGCTATTACTCATGCTCTGAAGATAACACCTGTCTCATCAGTCATGCCCTTTCCCGCCTCCCGTGGAGCAGAATTATGTTAGAGCCTCAAGAGGACTATTTCCCAGAAATCCCCAACCAACGATTTGCCCTTAAAAACATCCCACTAATATGAGACTATATGTATAGTTTCCTAGGACGGTCAGGGCATAATGATTCACAATCCAAGTGAAAACACCCCCAAGTTTCAATCAACTCAAAATATGCTTACAGTCTCAATCCTAGCCTTCTCTCTCACACAGAGTCGGAACAACGCTGTGCCACAGGAGGATAACCTATGTACATAAATAATAAAGTTCTTGACTTTCAGTGTCTGAAACCTTAACTTCTATGTCAGGCAAACAGTCAGAATTTGCTTCTAGAGTTCTTTACTAAGCTCCAGTACATCATAAAATAGTATCGATTCCCAAATAATAAAGTTCTTAACTGTCACACAGGCTCAACTCACTCAGGGTTCCAAAGATTTCAAAGCTAAGCTGCTACGCAGCTTAATTGTATAATATAAAGACAAGGTAAAGAGCGCGGTCGCCAGGATATGCCAGCTAAAAATCATCTGTCTCAAGAGCAGAAAGAAAGACTGATTAAACTCCTAAAGGAAGCTAATGAGTATTA